>JAAZIT010000321.1 GCA_012800685.1 Clostridiales bacterium | reverse complement strand
GGTATATTTATGTCTGTATAAGTTACGGCAAAAGTGTTTCCTTCAGGATTTACTACTCCAACTTCATTTTCGACTCCACTTGGATTTGCAGCATTATAATCAGTACGATTAATTATACACTCATATACTGCTGGACGCCAATTTGCTATAAGGGTTGAAGCTGTACCTTTAACAGTTACCGTATTGTCGGCTAGAGTTATATTGTCTGAATTAAATGAGGATTTAGTTAACACAGCAGGATTGGTAAAAGCATATGTTGCAATTGCAAATGGCATAGCCTCACTTTTAGCATCCCAGTTAGGCGCTGAATTATTTGGTAATGTTGCAACAGCAGTTGTCTCAATCTTTAATCGACTTAAATAACTAGGAGCAGAACCACGTTTAACGCTTTCTCTATTATGTTTTATTCTAAAAACAACTTCAATACTTTCACTTGCTTTAACTAACGTTGTAGCCCCCTTAAAGGTTGCTATGGTATTACTACCACCGGGCGTACCATTCGAACTAATATCATCAGTTGAAATAAGCTTTGTATTACCTTGTCCGTCAAGGCTATAAGTTAATTGTGTAATGGTAAACATTTTTGTTATTATATTTTCACTACCTGTAATATCAGTGTTGTTAATAAATGACGTAAATTTAATTTCCGGAGTTATATTTTCTGTTACCTTGCTGTCATTTGTAATTGTATACTTAATTGGCACAGTATAACCGTCAGCTAACAGTATGTTGTTATTATTTTCAGAATTGTCTGTAAATTCTATTAAAGTCTTATAAGGATTTGACTCAACATTATCTGCACCAGTAGCATATACTAAAGGTTTTGAATATATCTTATCACCAATCTTAACTGATAAATCCGAAAATTGAATTGTTGACGTATGTGCAACAAATACATCTGAAAAATATGCATATAGAGCAGGTAGATTTACAATCGCAATACAAGAAATTATAGTTAAAACTAAAATTATCCAAGTTAAAGGCTTTTTTAGAAATTGAATAAAACTACCTTTTTTTTCATTGTACACCTAACCACTCCTTTCTAGTAGAAATGTATTATTAATCATTTTGATTTTCTTTAATGTTAGTATTAGTATCCTCTTCTATACTAATCTTTTCAACTTTTACATTGTCAGAGGTATCCTCTAAGTTTTCATCAGAAGTTTCTTCTAAGTTTTCAGTTGAATTATTCTTTCCACCAAATAAAAGAGATATAAATATCTTTAATGATATCACTAATAATATAATTCCACCTAATGGCAAAATCATATATTTTAAAATACCATTTGGTTTTTCCAATAAATTTAAATAACCAGAGAGCTTATTTGTATGCCAAACAGAGTGTCCAATATATTCATCCTTAGTTAATTCTATATCATCGACATTTTCGTTGTTATCACCTTTTGTTATAAATCCATTAGATGTTTTTTCCACAACTCGATGCATTGCCTCTTTTTCGCCAATTTCTTTAGCTTTGAAAGCAACAATATCCCCAACCTCAATATCCTCATAACTTTTTTTATGGATAACTACAATGCAATTAACCTTATATTCAGGCTCCATAGAACCAGTTGATATAACGTAAGGCTTGTATCCAAACAAAAACTTATTTCCCGCTCCAGTTAGAACAACTATTACAGCAGTCAATAAAACAATTAATGAAAGCACTAAAAAGACTGTTGATATTATACTCGTTATTTTGCGTTTTTTACCTAACCTCATTACGTACTTTCTCCCTATTCTTACGTGTAATAAGATAACCTATAGTAATAATCATAATAATTAAAATAGCAATTATCCAAGTTCTAGTATTATTAAAATTAATACCAGTCTGTGCATTGTCAACATCACTAGATATACGGAAAGTCATATGAAATGTGATTTCTGAATCTTGATATTCATTACCCGCATTCTTATCTAGCTCTAAATTAAGCCTCAAAACTCCTGAAGTGTTTTCAGAAACTGAAAATACAGCAGGAGTATCAGGTGTAAATTTTTTTATGTCACCAGACTGAAGCAAACTACCCTCGCCAAACTTAAAATAAAATTCATTAATATTCTCAATATCAGATTTCACTTTAATGCTATCAACGTAAATAAATATTTTTTCAGAACTATTATTCGTAATATTAATATTGTAATCATTAGTAAACCCCGGACCAATGTTTGTTTCATTGAAAACCATTTTTTTGTTATCAGTAAGTTTAAAGTCAGAACTTATCGTCATCGAATAGCTTTCTTCTGCACTCACTTGAAAAGTACAAAAACTAGAAAAAAGGAGAAGAGGCAATAGCGTTAGTACTAATGCCTTTTTTAATTTATGCATATTACCTCTCTCCTTTTTTATTTTATTTTAGTTTTAGCTTAGATTCTTGATTCCGCTGTATCCCAATCAATGCTGTTTACATCATTGTTACGGTATTGAATAGCCTTCCAAATAGCATTAATTTCAATTTTAGCCGCTTGAGCGCCATTTCCTACCGATGTATCGATTTGGAAGTATACAATATCTCCATCAAAAGTAGATAAACAATCCCCATCACTATCATTTTCTACTTCTACAGTACCACTAATAATACCAACTTGTTTTGAATAAGCATATACATTATTATCTAAAGTTAGACCGCTATCCTCACTGTCTACAACAATTTTATCGGATAAAATACCATTTTCAGTACAAGATCCGTAAAATGCCACTTTACCAACCATAGCCTGAGCCTTAGTTTCACTAAAGTCTAAAGTTATGTTAGCCTGCAACACAGCACTCTTTGAACCAAGGTTTTCCATATTACCTACAATTCGGAATTTATCACCTGGATTTAGAATGTTGGTTCCACTTGCCTCAACGTCATAGTCCTCCCATTTATCCCCTTCGCCATCAGCATTATAACGTTGAATCTTATAGCTTGTAGAATTGCCTTTAGCTGGTTTGATTTCTAATGTACCAGCATTAACAATGCCAACAACATTGTCTTCGTATATATCACTAAAATAAGCGAACATGCTTCCTACTATTAGTGCCGCAGATAAAGCAAATGCTGTTATTGCTAATGATATCTTCTTACGAGAATTGCTCTTTGTTTTTCCAACAACAGTGTTGGTGGAATTAATTTGTTCTAATTTTTTCATAATTAACGCTCCTTTAATTAAATTATTGACAACTTATCAACTTTTTCTTTTTAAACCCTTAAGTCATATTTTAATGATAACTAGTCTATAATATAACTGGGTTATTACCATAATTTTCCTATATCCACGTAATTAATTCAATAGGCAACTTAAACAAATATAATTATTATTTTCGGCAAAATTAGACTAGTAAGGTGTATTTTCGCGTCAAATGCCTTTACTAGGGACTATAACCCTTGTGCATAATAAACAATTTATTTTCATCAAATATTTTAATTCTTCGATATTTTACAATTAGTTTACTATGAGTTTCTTATCAGTTTTTAAAAAGTATAACTTTGGTTAACAAATATGTAAAATATTTACATTATAAATTGCAAAATCGCCAAATAGCCAAAACAATATATAGTTTACGACACTATTTTGTTAAATATTACAACTTAATATAATAAAAAATAACAAAATAAAAAAATTTAATATCTAGTTAAATGATTCGTGATAACTTCCAATGTTTTACAAAACAAATTGTTATATGTTCATAATTGGTTTTGTTTAAATTAGATAAAAAGAATATCAAAAGGTCTATATATTTATATTAATTTTCTACAAAAGTCACTCAACGTCTATAAGTTTTACGTAATAATATGAAAAGTTGTGGATATAATTATGGATAATTATACATAACCACATCACCCAAAAATTTACATATAAAGTTCAAATATCCCCAAAACTGGTGTCAATCTCATACGAAATACAGACCATTTAATAAACACATAAAAAATCACGTACCAACACTTAAGCTAGTACGCGATTTGGATGCAACGTCATGTTGCTATAAAGCTTACATAAAATAAATATCACTTGCAAAACACGTGAATAAAAAAGCATGTAGCCACCCCTACAAAACCGGAGGAACTAGCTTCGTAGATATAAAGTTACTATCTCGTTTCTGAACATCCTAAATTCGACTATATGCGTGACAATAGCCAAATCATGATGCGAGGTAGAAGATCTCAAATAGAATTTCAATCCAAGATCAATAGGTTATGGGTGGAATGAAAAAGTGTTATATTGAACAGAACTCAACCAACCGAGTTTTTTAATGCGTCCTTAGTTGTAATATTTGATATTTTTTTTAACTGCAGAGTATGCTATTAAGGTTAACTGATAAAATTAACCAAACTGTCATTTGTCATTGAATATCGCTTTTATTGGGTATATTATTTGAACATATTCGTTATAATGTTTGCACATAGAAGAATAATTTTTAAGTACGCATTATTTATTAATCCCATCCATCAGAACCGAAAACTCCACCCTGTGCATCAATTCTAATATATTCGTTAAATTCTTCTCCTATAACATACACTCTAATATATTGATGTTTCCATAAATTTTCATTAACATGCTCATACGGGATGTCTAGTATAACTAAACATAATGCAACTGCACGACATACACCGGCGCAAGATGCTTCACGAAGTACGAGTGCACCGTACGCAGTATAATAATACTTGCCTGTTTCGATATGAGTACCCGAATTGTAAATATTGTAAATATCAGATTCAATACCTCCCAACAAAATCCATGCTTGCTCCGCAGTATGATTGTCTTTATCCCAATTGGCAATTTTAACATTACGATTTACAATTTCAAGTGCAATATCATATGCTTGGGCGTATTCCTCATCAGTCAACCCTTGTTTTAAGCTCTTAGGACCCGGAAGGGTGCTGGTATTATTGTTTTTTTCTGGCGGCGCTGGGTTTTGCTGTGATTTCTTTTTGGTAGTGGTTGTGCTAGTAGTGGTTGTAGTGGAGGCTTTAGTCTTTTTATTATCTGGAGTGGTCGTTGTTACAGTGGTTGTGGTTACAGGTGTATGGACCTATGTCAATACTTTGGACACAAAAAGTTGAACATTTTCTCTCTGCATGATATTAATACGTAGAGAAAGATTACTAAGCTGCAAGAATCTCATCTTCAACCTGCTGTGGGGT
>JAAZIT010000320.1 GCA_012800685.1 Clostridiales bacterium | reverse complement strand
GATAATTGAGATTTATTCTACTGCGGTTTCAAATGGGAATGTTATTGAGATAAGTAAACAGGTAAATGACTTTATTAGTATTAAAGACGGTGAAGTTTTGAAGATAACAGTATCAAAGGGGAGAGAACCAGTTACAGATAATCCAACGGATTCTCAAGATGGTTCTTCTGATTCTAATAATTCAACTGAAAATCCTTAATAACTTTTTATAAAAAATTAACCACCAATTTTCTAAAGTTGGTGGTTTTAATTTATAAAACTTTTATAATATAGAATAAAATATAATAATAGTCAAATAATTTGTTTAAAAGGGAATTAGTAAATGTTAATGAAATAATTTTTTATGTTATAAAAGCGTTAAGAAAACGTTTAAGCTATTGACTTTGCATTGTTCCTGTGATAAAATTAACAAGGAATATAATGATATAATAATTATATGGAATATAGTTTTGGAGGAATGGAAATGGTAAAAACAATTGGTGTTCTAACAAGCGGTGGCGATGCACCTGGAATGAATGCTGCGGTTCGTGCCGTTACTAGAGCTGCCTTATCAAAAGGTATAAAAGTGTACGGAATTCGAAGAGGATATAATGGACTAATCGATGGTGATATCGTTGAGTTAACATCAAAGAGTGTTTCTGGAATAATTCAACGAGGTGGTACTTGTATTTATACTGCTAGATGTAAAGAATTTAGATATGATGAGGGTATTGAAAAAGGCAAGCAGAAATGTCTTGAATTTGGTATTGAGGGAATTGTTGTTATAGGTGGAGACGGTTCATTTAGGGGAGCAGCCGATTTATCTGCAAAAGGTATAAATTGTATTGGTCTACCTGGAACAATTGATAATGATATTCAGTGTACTGAATATACAATAGGATATGACACAGCAATGAATACTGCTATGGAAATGATTGATAAGCTAAGAGACACAGCACAATCACATAATAGATGTACTGTTGTTGAGGTTATGGGTAGAAATGCTGGTTATCTCGCTGTTAATGTTGCTTGCGCTGTTGGGGCAGAAGCTGCAATTACACTAGAAGAACCATATTCAATAGATGATATTATTAAAGAATTGTTTGAAGCTAAGGAGCATGGAAAAAATCATTATGTAATCGTTGTTTCTGAGGGTGTAGGCAATGCTGAAAATATTGCACGTGAGATACAGGAAAAAACTGGTATTGAATCAAGAGCAACTATCTTAGGTCATGTTCAAAGAGGTGGTTCGCCAACTGTTCGTGATAGAGTTGTAGCTACTGAGATGGGATGCTATGCCGTAAATCTACTTGAACAGGGAATAGGGAATCGTGTTGTAGGTATGAAGGCTAGTAAGATATATGATTGTGACATACAAGAGGCACTTGCAATGAAAAAACCTTTTGAGACTAATGTTTATAATGCAATTAATATTACTGCATTTTAATTAAGATTTTTGTTTTAATATGAAATAACTAAATATTTAATAAAATCACGCTTGCTATTTTGTGCATTTTGATGTATAATTTAGAGAGCATTATTTATTTTCTTTTTGAAAGAAGGACATTTATTTATGATTAATGTAGGGTTTATCGGTGCTGGGAACATGGGATTTGCAATAATGAAAGGTATCGCTGAAAGTGAATTTGGTAATAGTATATCTATGCATGCATTTTCACCAACTATTAAGCTTTTTGCTTTTGATCCAGATAGTGAAAAGATTAAAAAGCTTGCGCAATATGGTATTGAATCATGTACTAGTGAGTCAGAGATATTTGAAAAATGTAAATATGTTTTTTTAGCTGTAAAACCTCAAATGCTTGGTAATGTGTTGGAAACTGTTAGTCAAGACGTTAAAGAGGACAATGTAATTGTTTCAATATGTGCTGGAATAACGGGTGATTTTATTAAATCAAAAACTATTGATAATGCAAAGGTTGTATTGGTTATGCCTAATACACCAGTTCTTTTAG
>JAAZIT010000319.1 GCA_012800685.1 Clostridiales bacterium | reverse complement strand
GACAAATAAGCGACTTGATGGGAGTCGATATTAAAACCGTCACTGATTATTGGATTGCGAAACAAGGGTTAAAATCAAAGTTGAAAGCGCCATACGGAGACAGAAAACAACATTTCATTGATTTCGATAAATTGTTAAGCTGGTTGAAAAACAATCAATCTCTGTGGGATAGTCGCAAATTACCGTTGTATGCATTAGGCCCAGAATACGATTGGTTAATTGAAAAACGAAAATTAGATTTAAAACGCCCAAAACGAGGCAATCAAAGGTGGACAAGAATGGAGGAAATAAGGTTGGTTAGATTGTTTAAATTAAACTATACCTACAAAGAAATTTCTGAAATTTTAAGCCGGACTGAAAATTCTGTAAAAAAGAAGTTGAAAAGAATTTTTAGAACCAAAAGCGAGGTGAAAGATGACACAGAAAGAATATTTAAACCAGTATCGAGCTATCGACAAAGAAATTGATGCCCTTTTAGACGAACAAAAACGCCTCAGGTCCATCGCTGAAAAGTCAGGGGCAAGTAGTATCATTGACGGTACAGCTAAGAGCCCTAAAAACGATAATTCTGCGCCGTTTGAGAGGATTGTTGATAAAATCATCGAAATTGAAAATGAAATCAACCAAAAAATCGATTTAAAATTAAATTTACAAAAAGAAATTAACGCGTCTATAGAACGCGTTGATGACGATACGCTAAGAACGTTGCTACGATACCGCTATTTATGTGGCATGACGTTTGAGCAAGTGGCTGTGCGTATGAATTATAGTTATATGCACACCTGCCGATTGCATGGCCGAGCGCTAGCGAAAATTGAAGGGGCAAGAAATGATTGAATTTGAAGTTTTTAAAGAAATGAATCATGATGAAATTCTAGAAATATTAATAGAACATCTTGATGAATGGAAATACAAAGCAGAAAAAAACAGGCGAAAATTAAGTATTGACAGTCGAAGCATGACACTAAAAAACAGAGGTAGAGAGATCGGTGCTGCATTAACAGCAATTATTAATTTAATCGAAGACTTAGGAATTGATGTTAGTGAGCTTTAGTGTTGACGAGGAGGAATTTATGAATAATTGTAAATATAATCAGGGAAAAGATTGCCCTATCCTAAGAAAAAAATGCTGTGCGGGTTGCAAATTTGCTAAATCACACAAGCAATATAACTCTGAAATTAGCAAGACTAATAAAAGACTGGCGCGTCTTAGCGCTGCCGAGCAAATGTATATTTCTGAAAAATACTATAATGGCGATGCACCATGGAAAAACAAATAGTTACAAAACGGTTACATTTTAAAAAAGTTATAGAATGTTATAGTCCATCTATGCTACACTGTATACATAGAAATCCGCCCAGCTGATGTTGGGCGGGGTATACTTGCAATCCGCAAGGGTTTATGCTAAAATTAGGAAAGGAGTTTTTAGCTTTATGCTAGGAGGAATTTTTATGAACGAAAAAATCTTAGAGCAAATGATAGAGCACGTTAAAACTGCCCTTTCCAACAAATCAGCGGAAGAAGAAGCGTTGGAAAAGCGTGCGCTTGAGATTAGTGCGTGGCAAAATCTCGCTGAATTTTCAGGTAAGCAGGCATTCTTTACTTACGGTGGAAAGCCATTTAGAGAAAATTTTAAGGATTTGTTCGGTGTGGATATCAGAGAAATCAGTGAAGAGGAGTCCGGTGTTCTGAACAAACTCAACGAGATTAAAAACATTAAAAACAAGTTATCACAAATGCTGATGGCGTTAGAGCTTCAGATAAAGCAAGGCTAAGGATATTGATTTCCAGCGTAATTTTTGATTTATTGTAAATAAATTAGCGTATTTTACATATTATTGTTGATTTTACTCCTAAAGTGTGGTATTATGTAGGAAATACATACTTTTTAGGGAGTAGTGCCATGGGAAAATTGAGCTTTAAAAACTATCAATTAATAATTGGAGAATTAAAACCCTCAAAACAAAACATTCAAGCCATAATAAACCATAAAGTCAAGAAACATCAAAAGCAAGACAGCATATACTTTTTTAACATCGATTTTTGCGAAGTTAGTAATATATTATGGCTTTATG
>JAAZIT010000318.1 GCA_012800685.1 Clostridiales bacterium | reverse complement strand
CCCCTTTGTTTAAACCTATAGAGGTATCAGTTAATGACTTGAAATACAACTTGTCAATGGCATCACTGGCGTTAGAAATTAACTCACGTAAAAAAATCTCTTTGTGAGTATAAATCGAATTGATCATTAGGTCTAAGAGTCTTTTGGACTCGGCTTTAAATTGTTTTGTTTCCATATAAATAACTCCTTTTTTAATTGCAAATAAACTGATTAATTTCGCCACATCATCATATAATTAATGCATGATGTTTAAAATTAAGCAATTTTAGCACTCTCTTTCATGGAGTGCTAAAACAATTATAACATCAATATTGAAAAAATCAAGGCTGTTAACAAAAACAGCAAGCTTAATTTACAATTATTTCAAACTTGAAAAATCCTATTGTTTATGTTATAATATTTATCACACTACATGAACATAAGAGGAGTTTAATTAATGAGTATTTCAGATTTATTTGTAAATAAAAAACCAGTATTTTCGCTGGAGATTTTTCCGCCAAAAAAGAACGGAAGCATAGATACTATATATGATACTCTTGATGGTTTAAAGGATATAAAACCCGATTTTATATCTGTAACCTACGGAGCTGGAGGTAACCTAGCCGACTCATCAACAATTGACATATGCTCAATTATTAAAAATAATTATAATATTACTCCAATTGCCCACTTAACATGTGTAAACAGCACTAAGGACGATATATCAGTTATTTTGAAAAGATTAAAAGAAAAGGGAATTGACAATATTCTTGCTCTAAGAGGGGATATAAACCCTGAAATTCCTCCAAAGGATGACTTTAAGTATGCTAACGAGCTTGTTGCATATATTAAAACACAGGGTGATTTTGGCATATCAGCTGCTTGTTATCCAGAGGGGCATATTCAAAGTGCTACTCTAGTTGACGATGTTTTAAATGTCAAGAAAAAGGTTGAGGCAGGTGCAGAGCATTTAATATCACAGCTGTTTTTTGACAACAAGTTTTTTTATGACTTTAGAGAAAAGTCTGCAATTGCTGGAATCAATGTTCCAATAGAAGCTGGAATAATGCCTGTTATCAATAAAAATCAGATTGAAAGAATGGTTTCAATGTGTGGTGCTTCATTGCCACCAAAATTCACAAAAATGTGTAGCAGATTTGCTAACAATCCAGAGGCTTTAAGAGATGCTGGAATAGCTTATGCTATTGATCAAATTATTGATTTAATATCTAACGATGTAGACGGGATTCATCTTTATACCATGAATAATCCTTATGTTGCAAAGAAAATATTTGAGGCTATCGAGGCAATGAGATAAAAGTTTGTACTGCTAGTTCGCTGAAAGGATAATGCCGAATATGTATAATGATGGTTCGCAATACAATTCGTATGATTTTAATTATGAAATGGCTAGTCGCCATGAGTACCGTGGTCTCAAGCAAAATGCTTCTAAATTGGGATTTCTTCTCATATTGTATGCCTTAGGACTAAGGTTTTTTCAATATGTATTTTTGTATATTTTATATTTTTTTCTTGATAGAAATTTCACTTTAAGCTACAGTAGGGTAATAGGGTTTTTTAGAGAAAATCAAAGTTTTTTATATAGTGACAAGGTAAATATTTCTATGAATATTTTCGTTGTTGTATGCTCGTTAATAATGGTGTTGATTGTTGTTAAATTTGTCTTTAAAATATCT
>JAAZIT010000317.1 GCA_012800685.1 Clostridiales bacterium | reverse complement strand
CTGCCTATATCTTCGATTATTTCATAATTTTTATTTTGTTTGTCTAAATATAATTTCATGTTTTCAACTTGTCGTTGTAAATCGTCTTTTTGTTTATACGAAGATACTCGGCAATATCCTATAATAACTTTTGATTTTTCATCTTCTTTAATATTTAATACTTGTTTTAATTGGTCATGCGAATAATATCTATATCCATTAGCACCTGTATGATGTGGAATAAGTAATCCTTTTTTGTCCCAGTTTCTTAATGTTTGAGGAGTTTCCCAACTAATTTAGAAAACTCATGTATAGTATAATACTTCACATTAACCACCTCTAATTGTGTTATACTATACTAAATTATAAATGTCAACATTAATTTATAGCTTTTTATAACTTTTTGTTAACTGTTGTTTACCTCCATAATTCAGGGATTTGTGAATAGTTGGCTAGGGCTGTGCAATTGTAGAAACAATAATTCCTAGCTGTAATTGTGACATAATTCCAAATAGGTTGAACTGTACCTGTGGGGCTGTCTGCTGTGGAAGCTGTTCTGAAACAGTATGCCATATCTGGCTGTTTTGCTTGCAGTGCTGTGAGATTGAATATTGATGTTGGTAATGCAAGGTTTTTGCAATCGTAAAAACAAGAACGAAAACTTTCAACATTAACGTTATATTCAAATAAACCATTTGGAATTGTTGTGAGTGATGTGCAACCGCCAAAGCAATATTCAAACGTTGTAACATTAACGTTATACCTAAACAAATCAGTTGGAATTGTTGTAAGCGATGTGCAATCGTAAAAACAAGCATAAAAACTTTCAACATTAACAGTGTACCTAAACAAATCAACTGGAATTGTTGTAAGCGATGTGCAACCGTCAAAACAAAAACGAAAACTTTCAACACCCTCTGCCCCTGTAATACTACCGTTTGGCAAACTAACTAAATTACTACAACAACGAAATGCATATTCAAAGCTTGTAAATCCAACATTTCCCCACTGGTTAACAGCAATTAATTTATCTTTTTGAGTTGCATTATTATTAATTCTCAACCCGTTATATTGCCCTGAAATCTTAATTTGATATTGCCCAGCACTTGCATATGTATGTGTTGGATTGCCTGTTGTGTGGGTACTACTTGTACCATCTCCCCAATCAATAGTAGCGTTGTATGTGCCTTTTTGTGTTAATAACGTAAATTCCCCACTAGTCATGTTCCACGTTGTAATAAATGGGTCACTAACATTTTTTTCTGCTTCTTGTAGTGCGTGCATTTTTATCCAATTAATTTTTTGCTGTATTCTCGTCATACCTACACCCCCGATACATAAACAGTACGATTAACACCATCAAACTCAAAACCAAGATTATAACGTTTATCTTTTACTGGTGTAAATACGCCATCAGTTACATCAGTACCAACCATCTTAACGCCTGCTGTAATGCTAAACACAATGCCTGTACCACCTGTGAACGCCATAGCACTGTGTATATCAGGTGTAGTCCAAGTTATAGTGAGAGACGTTAATGTGCCATAACGGTACTCTGTGTTGTTTTCAAGCGTTACTGTTTGGGTTGTAGATGTCAAGTCGGTTATTATGGTTGGGTTTGTGCTTTTTGTTGCTAGTTCGGTATTTATGCCTGCGACTAAACCGTCAACATATGTTGTATCTGCTTTGTTAGCAATACCTAAACTTTCAATATCAGCAGGAGTAAAATAATCAACACCCTTTATCGGCGTGTAGCCATCTACACCGTTAATTCCGTCAATTCCATCAGCACCATCTTCACCTTTTAGACTTGCAAGCCATTCTGATTCAGTTCCGATAAAACCATTTTCAATAGCTATTTCGTATGCTGACTTGCCATCTATACCATCTATACCATCTATACCATCTATACCATCTATACCATCTATACCATCTTTACCATTTTCGCCTTTTAAGCTATTCAAAAAATCAAGTTCAGAACCAATGTTACCTTCGTTAAGCCATATTTCATATGCTGACTTACCGTCTATACCATTATCACCCTTATCGCCCTTAGCACCCTTTAGGCTTTCAAGCCATTCAATTTCTGTGCCGACAAAACCATTCTCAACAGCGATTTCATAGGCTGACTTTCCATCAGCACCGTCAATACCATTTGCACCATCTTTACCGTCAGCACCTTTGTCACCTTTGTCACCTTTTAAACTAAGTAACCATTCTGATTCTGTGCCTACAAAACCATTCTCTACTGCTATTTCATATGCAGACTTACCATCTGTGCCACCACCTCCACCAGTAGAATTGATTGTAACATTATTTCCACTAACTCCTAGTGTGATGTTTGTACCAGCGATTATGTTTGACACTTCAAGTTTATTTTGAACTAAATCAGTTATTCCAAGTTCTTCAAAGGTTTTATTCCCTACTAATTCAATGTCATTAATTGATGGTTTATTAATCAGTTTGTCATAATCTTTTTCTATAACGCTTTCAGCTTTTTCAATTATGCCTGTTAGTTCTAAAGCAGGGGATATTATACCAAGTTCTGTTGTACCGTCTTCATTAGATGTGTCTTCAATTAATTCCGATACGTTCTTCACAATTTTAAAGTACGATAATGGAACAAAGGTATAAAAATCACCGCTTGCAGTTTGCAAAGCAACGTCATATTCATATGTAGTTATATCTAAATTAATTGTATCTTCATAATTAAGTTTAAAATTTAAAGTTTGGTTTTCGTCATAATCTTCATTAGTTAAAACTTTTTGTAAAACATTTTTCCCAAGTCTTTGAAGTGTGAAAATAACCTTATCTCCATCTTGCAATACATATGGGGATTTTACACCCTCTATTTCTTGTGTCGGAGTAATTTTTAAAGGACAAGTGTTACCCCTAACCAGTGTGATTGTGTTGTCGCATGGGTCTATATGAAATGAGGATTTGGTTTGATTTGGTTGTGTCAAGTTTTATCAACTCCTTTTATTGTGGGATGAATTTAATATAAATTTGATTTTTAATATCTGTTAATAACGCAATTTGGAGGAAATGAATTTGAAGCATATGTACAATCTTCAGCAATTGTAACAGATGTTAATGCTGTGTTACGAAAAGCCTGTGCTCCTATTGATTTAACAGACGGCGGAATTATAACTGATGTTAAACTTGAACAACTATAAAACGTATCAATTCCAATGCTAGTAACAGAATTAGGAATTGTAATTGATGTTAAGCTTGGACAGTATCTAAACGCCCCATATCCAATACTAGTAACTGAATCTGGAATTGTAATTGAGGTTAAGTTGTAACAATTAGAAAAGGCTGTATCTCCTATGCTAGTAACTCCATCTGGAATTGTTACTGATGTTAAACTTTCGCATCTAACAAATGTGCTTTCTTTTATATCGGTAATACCACTAGGAATTTTGATTGAAGTTAAACTATAACAATGCCCAAACGCATAAGTTTCAATGCTAGTGACCGAATCTGGAACAGTAACAGATTTTAAGTTATAACAGTTTAGAAATGCTTGATTTCCAATACTAGTAACACCATCTGGAATTGTTACTGATACTAAGTTGTCACAGAATTGAAAAGCATAGTTACCAATCCTCCCAATAGTTTTAGTAGGCTTTCCAGATGTTACTGTTTCTAGTTTTTTACAACTGGAAAAAGCATGGTCACCAATAGTGGTTACAGTTCCTGACAATGATACTTTAGTTAAATTAAGGGAGTTTCTAAATGCTCCATATCCAATACTCGTAACCCCTTTTGGAATTACAATTTCTTTTATTAAATCTCTTGTGTAGTCACCTGTAAAAGCTGAATCTCTTATTGCTGTAAATGGGGCATCAATTTTTATTTCCCAATTATTAGGATAATTATATTCATAATATATATGATAATTGTTGTATTGAAATACTTTCCCATCTCCCATGTCTG
>JAAZIT010000316.1 GCA_012800685.1 Clostridiales bacterium | reverse complement strand
AGCATACACCGATTTCCAGCCCATAGAATATACCCAGCTCTGGAATAAACAGTGCGGCTTCCTCAAAAACATGTCGATCCTGGACTACATCTTCAACTGCGGCTTCGACTGGCAATTAGTGCTTGAAAAAATGAAACCAATCAAAAAAAACCAATAAAATACTCATTCCTCAATAAATTTTCAATGTGCATGAAGGCAGAGTAAAATGTGCGATTCAATAAAACAATCTTTTGAGTTTATGCAAAAAAATAAATTAGCAAAACTATTTTTGTTTAATCAGTATTTATCCATTGGATTGATTTTTATTTCTGCTCTGGTCTTTCGTATTATTTTAGTAAATAAATATCACGTTTCAAGAATTTCTAATGATGAAATAACTTATTTGACTCTAGCAGCGAATATAGCTGAAAGACATTCCTACACTAGTTCCCCGCCCCCCCAAGATGAACCCTCTTTTTTCCGCGAACCAGGCTACCCGCTTTTCCTGGCTTCCATTGCCAGTCTATATAAAATGGCAGGCAATGACATTATATTTCCCCATAGTTCACTTTATGGTGAAAATACTATCCCTGAACAATTACGTTCAATGATTTTGTTTTTAAAGAGTGGCCAGGCAGTTTTGGGGGCATTAAATGTAATAATCTTCTATTTTATTCTGACACTTTTTTTTCGAAAAAAGTACTGTCTTATAATAGCACTTATTTATGCATTTTATTTTCCTGATGCGATTCTCTGTTCGTTCCTCCTAAGAGAAAACCTGCAAACCACATTGATCATGTTTTTCTCATATTTTACCGCCCGTTACCTGACAAAGCAAAGTCTTAAAGATATTGCCTTTTCGGGCATTTTTGTGGGCTTGTCAATCATGACTTTCCAAGCCATGGCTATTCTTGGTCCTGCATTAGCTGCTGCAGCTGGGATAGCTAAAAGAAAAATGAATGAAGCCCTGTTGCATATTATAATTGCTGGTTTTTGCGCCATTGTAGTGGTTACACCTTGGACACTTCGGGCTTACAGACGTTATTCATCCTGGAGCGTAATACCAACATTTGGTGTCTCATTAACACATGATTGGAGACGCCATGCCGGCATGTTGCGCGTAATTCACCGAAAAGGCATAATATCAGATGAAACTTTTATTCAAATGGAAAGTCAGCTTTATCATGGCGATCAATTTGTCAAAACAATTGATGGTACCCATAAGCGAGAAGCAGAAAAACTACGTGAATTAGTGCCTGATTATTCATGGAAAGATAAATTTTTCAGTATTAGCTCGTTGAAAACGAGAGTGAAAAGGATGTGCTTTGCCTTGGTCAATATGCAATGGATATCCCAAAAATTTAGTAACCCAGTTGCGTCGAAAGTCGGATACATTGATTATCTCTTGTTATCTGTTATGAGCTTGTTAACTGTAATTGGTTTGCTCTGTTGGTTTCCAAAACTTTGGAAAAGCTCAATAGCTTTAGCCGTAATGTTTCTGTTTTCAAATATGCTGATGTCCGCATCACGAAGAATCGCCCCGGTAGGTTATTTTCTGTATCTATATATGCTTTTGGGCCTT
>JAAZIT010000315.1 GCA_012800685.1 Clostridiales bacterium | reverse complement strand
GGAAGTGTCTCAACATCAAAGTTTTCTAGGGTTTCCAATAGACTTTCAGCAGCCTTGTGACAAAAACCTACCTGTTCTATAAACATATTAAAATAATTGTTTTGCTTTTTAGCCATAATAATTCCCCCTCATTAAAATATCCGAATAAATATTTTCGCCATAACAAATCCCACTAAACCACAGCCCGGAAAGGTTAATATCCACGCCCAAACCATTTCTTTTACAACCGCCCAATTAACGTTTGAAATTCTTTTTGCAGCTCCAACACCCATAATTGCAGTAGTTTTTGTGTGAGTTGTACTAACTGGAATACCGGTTAATGACGATACTAGAATACAGCCAGCGCCTGCAATATCAGCCGCAAAGCCCTCATATTTCTCAAGCTTTACCATGTCCATTCCAACAGCTTTAATAATTTTGTAACCGCCAATTGAAGTTCCAACTGACATTACTATTGAACATAAAATCATTAGCCAAATAGGAATATGGAACTCCGCTACGTTTGCTTCTCCTCGTGAAAGGAAAACACCAAGCATAAATACACCCATGAATTTCTGCCCGTCTTGAGCACCGTGCATAAATGCCATAGCTGCACCGCCACCAATTTGAGCTCCCTTAAAAAACTTGTTGGTCTTAGTTCTGTTCATGTTTTTACAGGTCGCCTTGATTGTTTTTGATATAAGCCAACCTAATCCAAAACCTAAAATTGCTGAAAGGAAAAGTCCATAAACAACCTTTATCCATTCGCTTCCATTAATGCCAGAAAGCCCTCCCTGTAGAGCAATAGCAGCACCAGAAATACCTGCAATAAGTGCGTGGCTTTCACTTGTTGGAATTCCAAACCACCAAGCCGTAACAGCCCAAATTACAATTGCAAACATAGCGGCGCAAAGTGCCGTAAGTGCCGCCGTCGAGTCTCCACTAAAGTCAACCATGTTGTAAATTGTTTCAGCAACCGTTGCACTAATTAACGTCATTATTAAAACACCTAAAAAGTTAAATACCGCAGCCATTAATATAGCAGCCTTTGGTGACATTGAACGTGTCGAAACGCAGGTGGCAATGGCATTAGGTGCGTCTGTCCAGCCGTTAACAAGTATAACCCCAAGAGTTAATATAACAGTAATAGCAAGAGCAGGATTGTTAACCAGCTCACTTAAAAAGGATTGCAATGTTATTGTCATATCTCTTTATTCCCCCTAGTCTTTAAAATTTTGTCTTTTGGAAATTTCATACCAATTTCATAATGTGAGGATTGACAGATTTCCAAATAAATATCTTGCTAGTTTAGATTTTTTTGCGAATTTTGTTTTAAGCTTTACGTAAATTGAATTTTACTATGTAAAAAACAAATCTACATCTACCACTTAAGTAATATTTTACATGAATCTACAAAATTTTACAATAGGTTTTTTGTTTTAATCGGTGATTTATTGTTAATTATCTATTATTTTAGCCAAAGAATATGTGAACTTGTAAAGTCAATGTAAAGTGTGTATAATTCTTGTAAATAGCCTTTTTATTTGGGAATTTACACCAGTTAAGAAATGACTTTATTTTTGTTGACTTTTTACAGATAAAACGTTACAATTATATAAAGCGTATTTCACGAAACAATAATTGCTACTATATAATTATTTACAATTTTTTAAAAATTATCCAAGATTTAATGGCTGTGAAAGCTATTTACTTAATACTTAAAGCTAGATACTTGTTTATTGATACTATTATAAAGGGAGGATTTAAGGCTGTGAAAAAAAATACCGAGAAATTTAACAAGCTTAGAAGATTTGACGAAAGAGCCAAAAAGGGGCAGAAAATTCCACCACCAATTAAGCTAAATAAACGCTATTCTTTGGGGGAAGAAATTTTTAACGCTGTCTCTCACGGAACTGGAGGGCTTTTGGCAATCGCAGGAACTGTGGTATTAATCATTTTCTGTGCCATATATTCAGATGTTTGGGCAGTTGTTTCAGCTGCTGTTTATGGTGCTTCACTAATAATTTTGTACACCATGTCAACCCTCTATCACGCCATAACAAACGAACAAGCAAAGAAATTTTTTAGAATAATGGACCACAACACAATATTTTTTCTAATTGCAGGAACTTATACTCCGTTTACACTAGTAACACTACATGGAAAAACAGGCTGGATATTATTTGGAATTGTTTGGGGTGCTGCATTAGTGGGAATTACCTTAAACTCAATTAATTTAGAGAAATTTAAAAAGCCCTCGATAGTTTGTTATATTGCAATGGGTTGGGTAATTATTTTTGCAATTAAACCAATGCTTGATTCACTTCCAAAGGCTGGACTAATACTGCTTTTGGCAGGTGGAGTTTCCTATACAGTTGGTGTAATATTTTACGCACAAAAAAAGCTAAAATACTTTCACTCAATATGGCATTTGTTTACGGTGGCCGGCTCAGTTCTTCACTATTTTTCAGTTTTTATCGCCCTTGTTCCAGTTTTAAAATAAAATTAAGCTATATATAAAGCCTTTTTATGAGAAAACAAAATAAACTGCCCCAAATTGTGGAGACATCACAAAAAAGCCTCTATGGTAGTTTTTATTTACCATAGGAGGCTTTTTTCTATAGTTTGTTTTTACTGGACTTGTTCACAGCACTAGAAAGGCATTTTTGTTCTAAAGAATTGTAAAATTTAATATATATATTGTAACAGAATAAATATTTGTCGAAATTTAGTTAAAAATGTTGACACTTTAGCGAACTAGTGATATAATGTTGATGTAAATTATAATTTGAGTTAAAATTAGGTGCAAAAATAACTGGAAAACTAGAATTAAAATAGCTAGAACTAGATAGAAATGATTAGAACCAAAATTTATGTAGCTAATAACAGAACTAGGAAATAGGAACTAGGGACTAGAATTTAAGCTAGGAACTAAAATAGCTTTAAACTATCACTTCAACTAACCACTTATAAATTACAACTAGCTACTGTTAACTAGAAAACTCAGTAACAAAAAATAATAATTAAAAAATAGAAACCTAGAAAACATTAATTTAAAGCTTAAAGCTAGGTGTCTAAAAACTAGGAGGATTTTTTATGTATACATGTACAAAATGCGGAAACATACTAGACGGTAATGGGATGTGTCCATCATGTGGAACAGCCCACACTATTCCTAAAAGCCAGCCTCAATACCAACAACAGCAATACCAACAACAGCAATATTACCAACAGCCAAATAATCAAATGTATGATACAAAAATAGCGACAACTGGTATGTTAGTTCTTTGCTTTTTTATTCCTTTAGCTGGAATAATCCTATATGCAGTAGAAAAAGCACAAAATCCTACAGCGGCAGGGAAATACTTAAAGATAGCAATTATTTCAATTGTTTTAAATATAATATTTTCCATTCTCATTGCTGTTGTTATGCCAGTACTAATGGTAGGTAGCGCTTTGTACTAACCTAAATATTTCAAAGAGCCACTTTTAAAAAAATGGCTCTTTTTTTAATTAATTAAATATTATGTTGACTTAATATAATAGAAATGGTATAATGTTTTTATAAATTCGATATTCGTTAATATAGGAGGAGATAAAATGGATAAATGTTTAAAATGCGGAAGCGCAATGGACATAAGGGGAATTTGCACATTGTGTGGGGGCACAGACGCAGAAGTTAAAGATACACAGCCTAGACAAAACCAACAGCCTAATCAGCAGTACCAACAGACTTATCAACCATACCAACAGCCTAATCAGCAATATCAACAGGCTTATCAGAATTACTTACAGAATAGTCAGCTTCCTTATGAACATATCAATAAAAGACAAGAAAGAGCTTCAGTTGGGCTTTGCATACTTTCGTTTTTAATTCCTTTGGCTGGAATAATTCTATACTTTGTAAAAAGAAACGAAAGTAAAAGACCTGCAAAAATATATAAGGATATAGCGTTAGTTGTAACTGCAATGGAGATATTCGGAACCTTTATTTTGCCAAGACTTCTAATTGCATTTGTACATTAAGAATATAAATAAAAAAACCACTCATTAATTAAATGGGTGGTTTTTTGGCCCGCCTGACAGAACTCGAATCTGCGGTCTGAGGAGTCGGAGTCCCCCGTTTTATCCAGCTAAACTACAGGCAGAAATAAAACTGTCCGAACCAATCTCTAGCTCAACAGCTAGAAATTAACTAGAAAGATATCTAACTATTTAATTACTTAAAGAAGAAGTAACTTGCTAAATAGATAACCGGTTATCAATAAATTAAATATATAATTAGTCCAATACCTATTTTGTTATCAAATAATCAATTAATTAGCAAAACAATTAACTAACTAGCTACCCTTTTGTTTTACATTACTTATAAACAAGTCAAATACCTAACTAATCTAATAACTTACATATAAATAGCTAACTAGTTAAGTTAAGTTAATTAATAACTAATCAAATAACCAGTTAGCTAAAGCTTGATTTTGGGTTCGAACAGTCAACTTTTATTTAAAATCCAAACGCTATCTTATCTTTGAACCACATGGAAGTGACTGGTCTGGGAAGATAACTGAAGCCGCAGCTTCTTTAGCGTCTCCACTTCCCTCAGCTAATACATCTGCCGCACAAATCATGCCTCTTGATTCAACACCACAAAGCTTAACTGGCTTTAAATTTGCAACAAGAATAACTTTTTTGCCAATTAAATCCTTAGGCTCGTACCACTGGGCAATGCCAGAAACAACCTGTCTTAAGCCTTGTCCCATGCCGTCGTCAAGCTGTAGACATAAAAGCTTTTTAGACTTTTTAACCTTTTCACATTCCTTGACAAGTGCAACACGCAAGTCAACCTTTCCAAAATCATCAATTGTAATTTCCTCTCCCTGAGGTTCAACCTTAATTTCAGGCTCTTCCACAGGAGCATTGTTTTTGATAATTTGATTTAGTTCGTCAATTTCCTTGTCAACGTCAATTCTAGGGAAAATCGCCTCTCCCTTTGAAACCTTTACATTAACCGGAAGAACGCCGAATTTTCCTGCATTTTCGTATGTCACATTATCCTCACTAGCCCCAATTTGAGCGAAAATCTTGCTCATAGTGCTAGGCATGAAAGGATTTAAAAGTGATGTTGAAATTCTAATCATTTCGAGAAGATTATAAAGAACTGTTGCTAAACGTGGAAGATTAGCCTCGTCCTTTGCAAGTACCCAAGGAGCAGTCTCGTCAATATACTTGTTGGCTCTTGAAATAACCTTGAAAATTTCTACTAGAGCGTTGTTAAGCTGGGTTTTGTCGATAAATTCGTCAACCTTAGCCCTTAAACCACCTGCTAAAGCTATAACGTCAGCATCAAACTCTCCCTCTTGTCTTTGGCTAGAAAGAGTTCCGCCAAAATATTTGTCAACCATTGCAACAGTCCTTGAAACTAAGTTTCCAAGCCCATTTGCTAGGTCGGAATTAATTCTTGTAATCATAATTTCATTGGAGAAATTGCTGTCCGCACCTAAAGCCATTTCACGAAGAATGTGGTATCTAATTGCGTCAGCACCATAACGTTCACCTAAAATAAATGGATCAACAACATTCCCTAAGGATTTTGACATTTTTTGTCCATTAAAGGTAATCCAACCGTGTACAGCCAAATGCTTAGGTAGCTCAACCTCTAAGCCCATTAGAATAGCTGGCCATGTTAAAGCGTGGAATCTCATAATATCTTTTGCAACCATGTGCAAATCACAAGGCCAAAACTTCTCAAAATCATTATGCTCATCGTTCATGTAACCTAAAGCAGTAATATAATTTGAAAGAGCGTCAACCCAAACGTAAACAACGTGTCCCTTGTCAAAATCAATTGGAATACCCCAAGTAAACGTACTTCTTGATACGCAAACGTCCTCAAGCCCAGGCTTGATAAAATTATTTACAAGCTCAACGGCCCTTGTTTTCGGCTGTAAAAAGTCTGTTTCCAATAAAAGTTTTTCAAGTCTTTCGGCAAAAGGAGACATTTTTAGGAAATAAGCCTCTTCCTTAACCTCAACAACCTCACGATTGCACTCTGGACAATTCCCCTCAACAAGCTGAGATTCAGTCCAAAAGCTTTCACAAGGTGTACAGTATTTTCCAGTGTATTCGCCCTTGTAAATATAGCCCTTGTCGTAAAGGGTTCTAAAGATATTTTGAACGGCTTTTATATGGTAATCGTCGGTAGTTCTAATGTATCTATCATAGCTAATATTCATATATTCCCAAAGTTTCTTGAATACAGCGACCTTTTCATCAACAAATTCCTTTGGTGAAACACCTGCTAGACTAGCATTTTTCTCAATTTTAAGACCATGCTCGTCTGTACCTGTGAGGAACATTACATCATAGCCCTGCATTCGTCTGTATCTCGCAATCGAGTCGCAAGCAACTGAAGTATAGCAATGACCGATATGAGGGTTTCCTGACGGATAGTAAATGGGCGTGGTAATAT
>JAAZIT010000314.1 GCA_012800685.1 Clostridiales bacterium | reverse complement strand
TTTTATGAGAAGCAACTACTACTTCAAAGTCATTTTTCAACTGCGGTTCACTTGTCTCCTTAACGAGCATTTTAAATTCCTTAATTAACTTTTTTTCTGTCTCAATAAGTCTATCCATACTTTTTAGGTGTTCACTATTTAACATACAATTACCCCTTTCGTTATCTATATTATATCCCTATTATCTAAAAAAATAACAAAGAAAAAAAGCATTTCTAAATTAATTAGGAATGCTTTTCGTTATGTAGTTTTGTTGTTGCAACAGCAGCACAAATAACTGTACTAGCACCACGTGCCTTTAAAACTTTTGTGCAAGAATTAAGAGTACTTCCAGTTGTAATAACATCGTCAACAAGTAAAACGGTTTTTCCTCTTAAATTCACTGACGGTGAAGCACCAAATAAATTCTTAGTATTTAACAAACGTTCTTCAAAAGTTAACTCATGCTGAGAAACATTGTCTCTATTTTTAACTAGAATTTTATCAGTGACAGGTACTTCTAGAAATCTCGCTATTACCTTTGCAAGCTCATAGGCTTGATTATACCCACGTTTTCTTTTAGATTTCTTTGTCATAGGTGTACAGGTAACAATATCAATATTTGAAGCGTAATTAGTTTTCTTAATTTGTTTAGCCAGATTATCACCAAATAACATGCAAAAATTATCAGGGCTTTCGACTTTATATTTGACTACTGCTGAATGCATAATTGGATTATACCAAACAACACAAAAACAATAATCATAACTTAAACCACGAGAACACATACAAGTATATTTTCCACAAAGTTTGCAAATTGGTTGGTCAATATATGGAATTTGCTTAGCACACTCATTACAGCAGAATGAATACCACGAAATAATTTTGTTGCAAAAACAGCAACGATTTGGCATAATTAAATCTAACCAAAATCTTTTATCAAGAATTTTTTTATTCAACCCCATATGTTTCTGTCACGTCCTCACAAAGCATATTTAAAAGTGTAGTATATCTGTTAGAGCGTCTGTTGTTATTAATCATAAATTCAACTCTGTTGGTTGAGCCGATAATAATTAACATTTTTTTAGCACGAGTTACAGCAGTATATAAGAGATTTCGGTAGTAAAGCTTATCATATCCACCAAACACCGTTAAAATAACAACATCAAACTCACTCCCTTGGCTTTTATGAACAGTTATTACATATGCTAATTCTATATGCTCTAGCATTGCCTGATTAAATTTGTATATGCGTCCGTCAAAATCTATTGTAACTACACCTAGTATTTTATTAATATTTGTGATTATACCAATATCTCCATTAAACACACCAGCACCAGATTCAACTGTTTCACCCTCGTCGTCAAACCGTTTCCAAGTAATATCATAGTTATTTCTTGTTTGCATAACCTTGTCGCCAACTCTATATGTATACAGAAAGCTTTTAATCTCTGATTTATCCTTTGATTTTGGATTAATATCATATTGAATTCGTTTATTAAGTTCAATTGTTCCAGTTGGACCTTTTCTGGTTGGAGAAAGAACTTGAATGTCATTTACTGTGTCATACCCATACGCTTGTGGCAGACGGTTTTTCATTAAATCAACAACTAAATTTTGTAATTCGGGATATTCAAGCCTTTGAAAAAAGAAAAAATCGCTGGTTTTATCAGTTAAATCAGGAATAACACCACTAACAATCTTATGGGCGTTGGTCACAATTTTCGACTCTTGGGATTGTCTAAATACTTCTTTTAATTGAATTGTAGGGACAATTTTACTTTTTATAATATCGTTTAAAATATTGCCAGCCCCAACCGAGGGTAATTGGTCGCAATCCCCCACCATAACAAGATGACAGGTAAAGGGTAGTGCCTTTAAAAGAGCATCAAAAAGCAAAGTATCTACCATTGACATTTCATCAACAATCATAACCTCACAGTCAAGTTGATTATTTTCATTATGCTTAAATCTAGGTCTATCGCCATCAGAAAACTCAACCTCTAAAAGTCTATGTATAGTTTTTGCGCCAAAGCCAGTAAGTTCAGATATCCTTTTTGCGGCTTTTCCAGTAGGAGCTGCAATCATAACATTTAAACCCTGTTGCTGAAAAAGAGAAATGATTCCGTTTAAAGTTGTAGTTTTTCCTGTTCCAGGCCCTCCAGTTAAAACAAGAAATCCGTTAGAAAGTGCCATATTTATGGCTTTTCGCTGTATTTCTTCATATGCTATATCAAACTGTTCTTCGGCAATATCAATTACATTTGAAAAATCGATATTATTATCAAATGAGATATCACGCATAATCTTTAATCTTCTTGATATGTAATCTTCAGCTTGATAATACTCATTAAGCATAACAAATTGACGATTGTTTTTATTATAAATATATAAGTTTTTTTCCTCAACCTCTTGCATTAAAACATTTGAAAATGTTTTAAAATCAATATCTAAAAATTTTGTTGAGACATCGGCAAGTTTATCCTTTGGTAAACATGTGTGACCTTGCTTAGCGTTTTCAGATAATACCCATGAAATCCCTGCACGAATACGATCAATACTATCTCGACGCAGAGAAAGGCTATCTGCAACTCTTTCAGCCTCAGAAAAAGGGAGCTCGATTCCATAACCGCATAATGAATAAGGATTACTTTTAATAACCTCTTGGGCTGCAGTTTCCCATCTTTTCCATGCTCTAACGCCAAAGGTGGCAGGTACTTCATTTTTTGACATAAAAATCATAAGGCTTCTAATACCAAAAATCTGTTTATAATTTTCCATTATCTTATCAAGCTTTTTAGGTGTTATTCCTTCAATTTCTAGGAGTTTATCAGGGGTTTTGTCAAAAATCTCGAGTGTTTTATCTCCAAACTCTTGCACAATTTTTTTTGCAATAACTGGACCAATACCTTTAATCACTCCACTTGCAAGATATTTTTGTATTGAAGCAGCAGACTTAGGCAAAGCTCGCTCGCACAAATGTGCTTTAAATTGTAGCCCAAACTTAGGATGATCAATGTACTTTCCAATTAGCTTAAGATCCTCTCCCTCTTCAACAGCCCCAATTTCTCCGACAACCGTAACTGGCTCTCCGCCTGCATCTAAAACAAGAACCGCAAAACCATTATCTTTATTTTTATAAATTACGCTGTCTACACAGCCTTCTAAATTAGATAGTTTTTTCTCTGCCATTTTTACGGTCCTTTCAAAATTTTAATTCAAATGTGTTTTACCTTCAAATACGCAATTAGCTCATAGCTATTAATTGCGTGAACAGTAGGATAATCCTTAGCTAAAACTTGATAATGCTCCCATACCTGTGGTTTACAGCCAAAATCAACAATTAATATTTCACGTCCTAAAAAAGAATCATCAAATGTTTCTTCATAAAAAGCTGATTTAACTGTACGAATTACGTTGGCTGTTTCATCAGTCACAGGGATAATCAAAACCCCTATTTTATGATTTCTTTTTCTTACCTTAGTTAGCTTTTGTACTACAATAGTTATTATTATAACAATACAAATTAAAAACAAAGATATTAATACATCTTTCACTCAAAATCACTCCTTAGTCGTATTTATTATAAAATATGACTGTTGCAATCTTTTGGTGAAAATACCATATAATTTTACTATAATATCTTAATATTATCAAGTACTCTACAAAATAATTTAAAAAAGGGCGATTTTCATCGCCCTAAATTTATTAGTTATCTTCTGATTTTTTCTTTGCTGCAATATCAGCTAAAGCATCTTTTCTTGAAAGATTAATTCTTCCTTGTTGGTCGATTTCCATTATCTTAACAACAATTTCATCACCAATTGAAACTATATCTTCAACCTTTTCAACTCTGCTGTTATCTAGCTTTGAAATATGGACTAAACCGTCTTTACCTGGAGCAATTTCAACAAAAGCACCGAAATTCATTATTCTAACTACTTTACCCTTGTAAATTGAACCAACCTCTGGAACGTGTACAATTGTATTAATAATATCGATAGCCT
>JAAZIT010000313.1 GCA_012800685.1 Clostridiales bacterium | reverse complement strand
CTGTGGTTGGGATTAAATTAGGGCTGTGGTGGGTTTGATTTAAGGTTATAGTATGGCTTTGTATTAGTGTTATGGAAAGGCTTTACATTAAGATTTTGGTAGGCTTTATGTTAAAACTGTAGTGGAGCTTTGAGTTAGGGTTGTGGCAAAACTTTTTTAAAAAACTTAGAATTTCCACTATGTATAAATATTTATCTTTATTAAAAATATCTAAAAGGCTTTGAAAGCATTAGCTCTATTTAAAAAACTTTCCCAAAGCATTGCTTTATCTGAAAAGCTTTCCAAAGGCATTAGCTTTTTTTCTTCTATCCTTATCACCATAAACCAACGAACAAATATCCCCCTCAACTGTTAAATCCCCTGTTTCCACATTCATTACATTTATATGGAGCTTTCTCCCTCTTATTATAAGCTCTCCTAGCTCCGTAAAAAGCGAAACGCTGGTGTCATCGAAATTATCTACGTCTGTTATACCTGTTAGAACAAGCTTATTTCTATTCTCTAATATTGCGTTATGTCTCCCCTGTTTTAGTTCAGTCATGTTAGTTCCTCCTAAAAAATAATCTATTTGGCTATTCCTATATTAATTCTATTCGTTTTATTGTTTAGTTATTACTCTGGTTTTTGGAATTTTGATACAAAAGGTTTTGAAATAAAAATATGAAACAGCAAATGTGTTTCTTAAATTTATACAGCTTTCAAAATTATCCCTTGAAATGTTTTAATAATATGATATAATATATTTATAAAATATGATTAAAAACAAGTTTTCATAGTCTCGAGCGAAAAATGCCTATGAATTCTAACAGAATGGAGTAAACATGAGTATTTCTTTCAACAAACAAGCACAGACTTTTAAGCTTTGTGCTAAAAACACAGTCTACATGATGAAAATAGTTGACGAGGGTTATCTTGCACATCTATATTTTGGCAAGAATATTCCTGACGACGATTTAACCTATCTACTAAGACTTGATGAAAACCCTTTTACCCCTGCAACCAACAACCGTGAGCGTGGCTCATTTATGGATAATCTCACCTTTGAGTACCCTTGCTTTGGTCTTGGTGACTATCGTGAGAGCTGTATTAACATTCTTGATGCGGACGGAATGTCTACGGTTGACTTCAGATATGCTTCACACAAAATTTATTCTGGAAAGCCTAAGCTTTCTGGGCTTCCTGCTACCTTTGCTAATAATGGTGAGGCTGAAACAATTGAAATATTAATGCTTGACAAGCATACTGGGCTCGAGGCAACATTAATCTATACAGCTTTTGAAAATCTCGACGTAATCACAAGAAGTGTTACATTTAAAAACACTGGCTCAAGAGGAGTTAATCTTACAAAAGCTTTATCGGCTTGCGTGCATTTTGACCATCCTGATTTTGACATGATTACTCTTAACGGTTCATGGGCTAGGGAGCGTCACATTGAGCGTGCAAGGCTTCACCACGGAAAGCAATCTATTGACTCTATCAAGGGTGAGAGTTCACATCAAAACAATCCATTTGTTGCACTTGTATCACCAAACACTGATGAGGACATGGGTGATGCTTACGGCTTTAACCTTGTTTATTCAGGAAACTTCTTTGCACAAACTGAAGTAACACAGCACAAGAGAACTCGTTTTGTAATGGGTATTAATCACAAGGATTTCAACTGGCTATTAGAGGCTGGCGAGGAATTTGTTGCTCCAGAGGTAGTAATGGTTTATTCTGACGAGGGTATGGGAAAAATGTCACGTACATTCCACGACCTTTATCGTGAGCATTTAGTTCGTGGAGAATACAAGGACAAACGCCGTCCAATTCTTATAAACAACTGGGAGGCTACTTATTTCAACTTTGACACAGACAAATTAATTGACATTGCAAAAGAGGCTTCAAAGCTTGGAATTGAAATGCTTGTAATGGACGATGGTTGGTTTGGGCATCGTGATTCAGACAACTCATCACTTGGTGACTGGTTTGTTTACGAAAGCAAAATCAAGGGTGGTTTAAAATATTTAGTTGACGAGGTTAACAAGCTTGGAATGAAATTTGGAATTTGGTTCGAGCCAGAGATGATTTCTCCAGATTCAGAGCTTTACAAGGCTCATCCAGACTGGGCAATTCAAATTAAAGGTCGTGAATTAACACAATCAAGACAGCAATATGTTCTTGATTATTCCAGAAAAGAGGTTCGTGATCACATCTATTCAATGATGAAGAAAATTCTTGATTCAGCTAACATTGAATACATTAAGTGGGATATGAACCGTCAGCTTACTGAGGTTGGCTCGACAACTCTTCCAGCAAATCGCCAGCGTGAGCTATGGCACAGATATGTTTTAGGTGTATACGACATTATGGAAAGGCTTCAGGTAGATTATCCTCACATACTATTAGAAAATTGTTCCGGTGGTGGTGCGAGATTTGACCCTGGTATGCTTTATTACAGCCCACAAATATGGACTTCAGATGACACAGACGCAATCGAGCGTTTAAAAATACAACACGGAACTTCAATGTGTTATCCTTGCTCTGCAATGGGCGCACACGTTTCAGATTGCCCTAACCACACAGTTGGCAGAAACACTCCATTTAAGACAAGAGGACACGTTGCTATGGTTGGAACATTTGGATACGAGCTTGATGTTACCAAAATTCCACAAGAAGACAGGGATTACATTCCTTATCAAATTCAAGAATTTAACAAATACAACAGTCTTGTTAGAACTGGCGACCACTATCGTATAGGCAACACCTTTGAAAACATTGAGTGGGACGCTTGGATGTTTGTTGCAAAAGACAAATCAGAGGCTTTATTTGAATTTGTTCAAGTTCTTATGCGACCAAACTACACCTCTCGCAGGCTAAAGCTAAAAGGACTTGATCCAAACGCTTACTACTACGAAGAATCAAAGCCTGATATCAAGCTTTCAGGGGAAGCTCTAATGAGTGCTGGAATTAACGTTCCTACCCTTTGGGGAGATTATCAAAGTGCAATTTTACACTTCATCAAGGCTTAAATATTTATAAATTTATAAATATTAACTATCAACTATCAACTAGCAACTAGCAAATAGCAACTAAAAATTAACTATCTTATAGGCGAGGAAATTTCCACAAAGAGGCAATTCCCCGCCTATATCGTCAAAATAAATGAAATCGTATACAATGGAGGAAAACTTAATGAATTTTAAAAAATACACTGCATTAGCTTGTTCCCTAGTCATAGCAGTGGGTTGTCTTACTTCCTGCAAAAATGATAATAAAAAGAATGATTCAAAGGACGATTGGGCAAATGCGACTTACTACAACGGAAAACACGTAGATCAAGGATATGAATGGAGTAACGCTGAAATCGTAGGTGGTGGATTTGTTCCATCAGTAATATACAATCCTAGCGAGGAGGGTTTAATGTACGCTCGTACCGACATTGGCGGAGCATACAAAATGAACAAGGAGACCGGTCGCTGGGAGTGCATAACTGATTTTGTTGGCACTGAGGACTGGAACTACATGGGCATAGAAAGCATTGCAACAGACCCTATTGAACCAAACAGGGTTTATCTTGCAGCAGGAACATACACCTCTCAAGGAAATGGTGCAATATTCTATTCACAGGATTACGGTGAAAACTGGGTTAAGGTTGACATTGAAGCAGCCTGTGGTGGAAATGAAGTCGGCAGAGGAACTGGCGAGCGACTAATGATAGACCCTAACGACAACAGCATTATTTATTTTGGAACACGTCAAGACGGTTTATTGAAATCAACAGATTACGGAAAAACATGGAACAAGGTTGAGTCATTTCCTACAACCGGTGGTTATTCAGAGGACGGCTTTTCAATCGGCTTAACATGGGTTGAATTTGACAAGTCAAGCTCCAAAAAGGGCGAGGCTTGCAAAACAATTTTTGTTGGTGCAGCCAAAGGTGATGAGATTATTTATCGTTCAGACGATAGTGGCAAGACATGGACAGCCCTTCCAATTCCAGTTGTAGAAGGAATTAATCCTGTATTAACCATGAAACCAATTCAAGGAAAGGTTTCTGAGGACGGTTATCTTTACGCAACATTTTCAAACAAGGTTGGTCCTAACGGTGCTGGCTACGGAAGCGTTCAGAAGTACAACATTAAATCAGGGGAATGGACAGAAATCACTCCTCCAGTAGATTATTCTTGTGGTTACAGTGGACTTTCCTTAGACGCAAGTGACAACCAAACAATTGTTGTAACAACGCTCTGTCTTTGGTCAAAGGTTGACAACGTTTTAGTTACACATGATGGTGGTTTAACATGGGACGGTTTTTGGAATCCTGAAACAGAAGAGGATCAATACGAGCTTGACATAAGCGACGCAAAGTGGCTTGACTGGCAAGGTCAACTAAAGCTTGGCTGGTGGATGACAGGTGTTGCAGTAAATCCTTTTAACCCTGACGAGGTTACATACGGAACCGGTGCAACAATTTTCTCAACAACAAACTTCACAAAGCTTGGAACTGGAGAAAAAGTTAACATCAAGATAAAATGCAAGGGATTAGAGGAAACAGCTGTATTCGATTTTGTTTCTCCTCTTGATTCAGATGGTGCGCCGGATTTATATTCAATAATGGCTGATTTATACGGCTTCAAGCATCAAGATGCTACAATTGCTCCAGAAGAGCATTTTGGTGATTTCGCTTCAACATCTCTTGACTGTGGAATGATTAATTACAAAGCAGTTGTTAGAACCACAAAGGACACGAATTTTGGAAATGGTGTTTGGTACAGTCTTGATGCAGGCGACACATGGGCTGACGTTGAAACACTTCCAGAGGGTATAGACAAAGCTTCTGGTGGGCAAGCAGTTTTATCAACAGACGGTAAAACTATTCTTTGGCAATCAGGTGTTTTAGACACATATGCTTTCCGTACAGAGGATTACGGCAAGACTTGGGAAGAAGTTCAAGGGCTTCCAAAGGATTCAAAGCTTGAATCTGATGCACAAAACCCTGACATTTTCTACGGAGTTTCAGGTGGAGAGTTTTACATAAGCAGAGACGGTGGAAAAAACTTTGAGCTTATAACAAGATTTATGATATCTTCCTTTCAATTCACTGTTAACCCATTTGTAGAGGGACAGCTTTATGTATCCGCTGGTGCAGCAGGACTTTTTGTATTAGATACAGCAACCTCAACAGAGCTTGTTAACATTACCTCTGGTTCAGCTGACGTACAAAGCTTTGGTCTCGGCAAGTCCGAAACAGAGGGAGGCGCACCAACTATATTTATTATGGGTGAGGCAAATGAAGAGGGATATGGTGTTTATCGTTCAACCGACAACGGCAAGTCTTGGTCGAGAATTAACGATGACACTCAAAAATGGGGTAACGTAAACCCACGAATTTCTGGCGACCCTAAGGTATTTGGACGCTGTTATATTTCTACTAATGGTAGGGGGATAGTTATGGGCAATAGCTATTAAAGCTAAAGCTTTAATAGCGGCAAAGAAATAGCTACGCTATTTTTTGCGACTTTGCTTATTGGGATGGTTAGAGCGAATTTCAAGGCAACGCCTTGAAATTGGTTTGGGTTTAGGATAACTTAAGTATGGTTTTATGGAACTATCTTGATAACAAGTTTTAAGTCTTGGGCTTTAATAGCGGCAAAGAAATAGCTTTGCTATTTTTTGCGACTTTGCTTGTTGGGATGGTTAGGGCGAAATTCAAGGCAACGCCTTGAAATTGGTTTGGGTTTAGGATAATCTATGCTGGGTTTATGGAACTATCTTAATAACAATAACGAGTTTTGAAACTAAAGCTTTGCGTGTTAGGATAGATTTAAAAAATTTAATAGAAACTTATAGATGATGATAGTTCTAAGATAGCTTTATATGGCTATTTAATAGTTTTATCATAATGACAGCCCTAAAGAATAGCATTTAAGTAAAATATTGCTATGTTATTTATATTATTTTCTTTGTTAAAATAGCTTGAGAAAACTTAGCTAAATGCCGTTAATAAGTAGTGATTCTAATATTATTTTGTAAAATTGATTGTTTAGAATTACTTAAGTATATTCCATTTAATAAATGGTGAATTGCTGAGAATTCTATATTATTTTTATGGTTGATTGCTAGAAATGCTTGAGGGATTTAATAAAATTTTTTATATGATGAAAATTCAAAGATAGTTTTATATTGCTATTTTAGGGGTTATTATAGCAACAACTTTTAAAGATTAAGCTTTAACCAAAAATTAAATAACTTTCCACTCCGATTTGTTTAAGTCGGAGTGGTTTTTTATGTTTGTTTTGCTACATATCTGTGGTTTTAAGTGCATTGACTTATTTTAGAAATTTTGTTATAATAAAACTATAAATGTTTAATCATATATTATTAACAAAAGAGAGGGCTTTATGGGAATTTCTAAAAGGATTTTGACTGGAATACTAGCTTTAATTATGGCTTTTAGTGTTATTGGCTGTAATTCAGATGAGAAAAAATCAGATAATGACAGCAATAAAGAAAAAAAATCTGTATCTACTTCTACCGATACATTTACAAACCCTGTTACCAAAGCTACAAAAGTTAAGTCCTCTAATTCTGAAATAAGTACAACCAAAATTAATCCCCGTCCCGCTGAAATCTCTATTGATAAAAATTTATTAATGGACTCACTGCCAAAAACTAAGCTAAACAACAAGGTTTTAAAATATTATTGCTACTCAGATATAAGTCCAAAGCTTAATTTAGAAAATTCTATGGCTTCGGATATTTTTTCCCTTAAGTACGGTGGTGAAATTGTAGAAGAACGTGTTGACTACTCTTCATATTTTGACGAGCTTGCTATTAAGACTTTATCAGGGGATTCACCAGATTTTTTAAATGCATATAACATGGATATATTTCCTATTGGTGTAATTAATGAATTGATTCAGCCTATTGACGATTATATAGATCTTAAATCTGATATATGGAGTGACACTTCGGAATTTGCAGATTATTTTTCGGTTAATGGAAATCATTACGCCGCTGTAGTTGACGTTTTGCCTCAATATGTTTGTGTTTACAATACAAACACCATTAAATTAAATGGTTTGGAAGATCCAGCAGAGCTTTTTAAAACTGGGAAGTGGACATTTGAGAAATTTTCTGAAATGTGCATAAATTTTACTGAACCCTCAAAAGACAAATATGGACTTGACGGATACTGGTATGGGAGTGCCATTTCACCAACAAGTGGTGTACCTATGATTTCTAACAAAAACGGAAATTTAAGTCTAAACCTTAATAATCCATTTCTTGAAGAAGTTCAAAACAGTATATATGATTTAGTAAGAAAAAATGTTGCTTTTCCAAAGATTGATAATAACTGGCTAGTTAGAAATAACACCTATGGTT
>JAAZIT010000312.1 GCA_012800685.1 Clostridiales bacterium | reverse complement strand
TCATTATTTAAACAATATAAACGATTTTAAACACACAAATTTAGTTGCGGAAAACAATCAAGTTAAAGTCGGAAATTACTGGTATTACAAAAGCAAAAACAATGCTAACCTATATGTTTATTATTTTGATGAAAACAACTTGAAAGAAGTGATTGAACACTATGCAAAGCAATACATAACCGAAGCAAATTATTTTAATTATCACAATGATTTATTTCCAAACGATTATGGCAATAAAATAAGTCAAAATATTTATCACAACCTTTGGAATGAATATGGCACAACTGGTTATATAGCAAATAACTTTACTTTTAGATATTATAACGACCTTGAAAATTATAAAATTTATTATGATTATCAAGAAGATAATATAAACGAATATAAAGAATTGTTGTTTAATGTGCCTTTTAAAAATCAAGTAAACAAGCATGGTTTATATAAAATTAAAGAAATAGATTATGTGGGACACGAAACTTTTTATTATGTGTTTTTAGACTTAGAAGCACCAAGGCTTGAAGTAACAGCAAAAGTTTATGGCAGTAATTATAGTTTTAATCATAGCGTTTCAATAAACGATATTCCACAAAATAATGAACTGATTTACTATTACGAAAGTTTTAATATAAACGAAGTTTTAGATGACGACACCTGGTGGGTTTTGCAAATTAAAACACCGAATAATCAAAACTTAAAATACACTCATTTAGATAACATTCCTAGCCTTGAAAGTTTGGGATCAGGTGAGTTTAACATAAGTGTTTATGATAGGTTAAAAAACAAGTTTGATTTTAAAGTTTACATAGTTGGAAAAGCACCAACAGTTACATTTGAAAATATAAATGCAAATACTCAAATGAAAATAACAATAAAACCTAGTGAAAGTTATAACACAATTTTAGACCTAAAAGTATATAGAAACGATGTTCTTTTAAACAGTGAAATTGGCTATGATGAATATCCTGAAAGAGATGATAACGAACTTATATTTATATCACCTACAAAACTAAATTACACATTTAACAAAGGTGGAGTTTATGTGGTAGAAGTAACCGATAATTTTGGCAGAACATTAGCACACGAATATAGGTTTGAGAAAGATTTGCCAAAAGGTGTTTTAATAGGTGTTGCTCACAATGGACAAACAAAAAATCAAGTTCAGTTTAAGTTTAACAACGCAAAATATTTTATTGTAGTTAAAGAAAATAATACTAACTTTGAGTTTGATAGTGTAAAAGAAAATGATTTAACAACTGTTACATTTACACCAAAAACAAACTCATTAAATAAATATCAAATTACACTTTACGACATTTCAGATTTTGAAAACTATAACATTTATAATTTTGATATTAAAACAATTATACCAACATTGCATTTAATTGGAGCAACCGATGGTGGCAAAACTGCTAGTGATGTTTATGCAACTTGGGAAACAGTTGCAGGACTAAGTGCAGAATATAGTTTTGATTTTAGCTCATTTATACCATATAGAAAAGGAAAAGTTTTATCTAACGAAGGCAAATACAAAATTAAACTTACCGATAAACTTGGCAACTTTAAACAAGTAGAATTTGAGATAGATAGAACGCTAGATTTTACGATTTTCAAAGGAACACAAATAGTTGAAATTGAAGATATACGATATTCAAATCAAAATATTTTAATAAGAAACGATGAAGATTTAAACATTGAAGTTCTTAAAGATGACGAAAATTATAATTATATTTTTAATACATATTTAACTGATGAAGGAACTTACTTAATTAAGATATTTGACAACTTTGGAAACAATAAATATTTTTACACAACCATAGATAAAACACCACCTAATGCAACATTAAATGGCGTAGAAAACTATGGTTCAACTAACACACAAGTAAACTTAACTTGGGAAGAAAGTGATCTAAATGCTTACCTATATTTTAATGATAAATTGGTTGGAAGTTATGCTAATGGATCACCACTTAACACAAGTGGAAACTACAAAATATTTTTACAAGACTTAGCACAAAACCAAAGTGTTTTTGAGTTTAAAATTGACAACGAAATTAGCTTTGAAATCAACGCTTTTAATGGTGGTATTTCAAATGGTAATGTAAGAATTATTTCAAAAGAAAATTTGGTTATTGACATGCAAAAAGATGGTCAAAAAATTAATTATATTTTTGAAGAAATATTAAATGAAGAAGGCTCATATTTCTTTACTTTAAAAGATGAGTTTAACAATGAAATATCATTTAGTTTTAAAATTATAAACAAACCAAAACAAAGATTTGAACATTACTTTAATGAAAATATTGAAATAGTAAATGTAAATAAAAACGAAGAAATTGTTGAAGAAAATTATTTAGATGGAAATAAATTTACACTAATTGATGAAGGCAAATATTTAGTAGAAGTTAAAGATGATTTAACAAACAAAAAATATTCTTTTGAAATTATGATAGATACCACAGCACCTACCATTGAACTTGTAGGAGTTGAAAATGGCGGGCTAACTAAAATAAATGTTAGCACAAAAAACCCATCTGAAAATCCTATTTATACAAATACATTAAGAGAACTTTTAGAGTATGAATATGAGATAGGTCAAGAAATAGAAAAGCCTGGTCAATATAAAATAACAGTAAGCGACGAGGCTGGAAACAAAACAATTTACACCTTTACAAAAGTCTATTCTATGAATGGTGCTAGCATTGCACTAATTGCAGGAATGCTTGCAGTAGTGGTTGTTATTATTGCAATCTTTTTAAAATCAAGAAATAGATTATACAAAGAACAAGTGATTGAAGAGATAGAAGAAGTTGATGAGATTATTATTGAGTAAATGATAATTTTATAGGTATTTTATTACTTATTTTTAGAAGCAGGAAAAGAGTGGACTCACAAAGCATTTTCAGGGGGCTAAAAGTCGCATAAATACGCACTTTTTAGTGAAACACTTCCACTACCCCCTGAAACACATTGTGAAACACCACTCTGGTTCTTGCCGACAAGCAGGACACCTGCTTTCGGTTAGTTATTTTATCTTAGCATGGCTGTTAGAACTTCAAAATTATTGCAAGGAAAATAAAAGATTTTGGAGGAAATATAATTATGTTTAATATGTTTAAAAGTTTACTTGGTGCGGTGGATTTTAATCCTATCCTAGCTCCAGTGCTAGAAGTTATCACTGCAATTTTATGGCCAGCAATTGGTTTGGTTGGTTCAATAGGAACAATCTATTGTATTGTTTTAGGAGTTAAACTTGCAAAGAGTGATGAGGCTGGTTCGAGAGAAAAAGCGAAGAAAGATTTGATAGGCGCCATTATTGGATTTGCAGTGATTTTTGTTTTAATTGTAAGTTTAAAAATTGCAATGCCTATTTTACAAGACTGGGTTTCAACTCAAATTGTTTAAAAACTAATGGAGATATTTATGAGTAAAGTTTTAGTAAAAACAAAAATTGTTATGTTGATTTTAATATCAAGTTTTTTTCTAACTGCTTGTGTTTATGGTTTGCC
>JAAZIT010000311.1 GCA_012800685.1 Clostridiales bacterium | reverse complement strand
TCTCGGTCATTCATAAGCACTAGCGAGTGAATCTCTTTAATCTCTTTTTCAGACAAAGGAACTTTTTCGCTAACAAGCTTTGTAATATATTCAAAAGCATCTCTATGTCCAATAACTTCAAGATGTTCCTTAATAGGCTTTTCAGAGATAGTTACACCCTCATTAAGTATTAGAGCAGTTTCTCTAAGTGTCAAGGTGTTTCCCTCAATTGCATTTGAGTTATATGTGTTATTTATCATGAATTCATCACGAAGTCTCTTGATTTCACCGGCATTTAAAGGTCGCTTGCCTGCGAGGATTTCTTTTAAATCTTGTATTTTCATTAGTTTATTGTTCATTTTTGTTCCCTCATTTCGAGTATAGCTTGTAATTATGGTATATAAACACTTATTTTTTCTTTATATCATTTTAGCATTTAATTAATTGTTTATATATAACATATCATGTTTGTTTAGGGTTGTCAACAAATTACAAATACACAATAAAAATATTAATCCTCTGAAGATATTATTGACTCTAACTGCTTGTTATATATAGCCAGCTCATATTTACTAAAGGGGGAATCAGGATGTTCATTAAAAATTGTGGTTATCCATTTTAGCACATCAATATTGTTAGGCGAGATTTCTAAAGCACGCTTTAAATGCCATTTTTGCATTGTATAAACGTCATAGAAAAACCTGTCCGTATAGTATATTAAGTCACAAAGAAGTAAATGCAAATTAGGGGTTTCATTCCTCGCAATTGCATATGTCAAATAAGCATATTTCTTCTCACTTTTCACCCCATCAAAAGCTGTGGTAAAATTCTCTATATCATAGAAAAAATTATTTTCATCTAGCTCCATATAAAGAGAATCATAAGCTCCCTCTGATAACATCTTTTTAAGCTTTTTCATCTTTTCCAACTTTCTAACTTTCCAAATTTCTAACTTTTTAAACTTTTATCTATGCTACTTTGCAACTTTTTAACTATCCAAATTTACAGATTTTTATCTATGCAACTATCTGATTTTTCAACTGCCCAACTTGTTAACTGCCCAACTGCCTAACAACTTAACAGCTCAATTTCCCAACTTTCAAATTCCTGAAATCCTTGAAAATATTCTGGGCAAATTCCGTCTCTTTCTTTCGTACATTGGATATATTCTGAAATGAATATTGTCAACGATTTGACAATTAAATTTACGATGGTACGTTGTACCGTGCCGACCTTTGGGGTGGCTTGGGGAGGGGATCACTCAATTGGAGCTTTGATAAAAGTTAGCGTATCATATTCTCCATTGAACAAAGCATCTTTTTCGGGGTCTATCTTGATAATAAGCTTTTCGGGCGAAAATTCGCAATCACCCGTTGTTTGTTCGCCTGTAAGGGCATCGGAATTCAAGGAGCATATTAAAACCATGTTTGTTCCTACAATAAAACTCAACTCAAATAAAACAACCTTTCCATCAAATTCAAACTCACCCTTAGGAGCATGGTAATCCTCTGTATTTTCATCCACAATAAACCATCCCGAAGGTTCTTCGCAAACCCATTTTGCGGAGCCATAATCAAAGGGACGTTTGCCATCGTATCGATTATCAGAGCCAAAACCTTCTATACATCCGTTAAAAGTTATAAGAATGAATAGTAAAATTATCACAAATATGCTTCTCTGTGCGTAACTTTTCACGATTACCACCAACCTTTCTTACCGTCTATGCCCCAAAAGAATATTTAGGGATTACTAGTACAGATTTTCCCATAATTCTAATGGTTTGCCAAACAACAACTATTCTACTTTTATCGTCATTTCAGCAGAATACTCTTTTTCCTTTTTACTTGATTCTGACTCTTCTTCGGAAAGAACAGTAATTGCGCTAACTTTTATCGTAGCAGTACCAGGCTTTAATCCAGTAATCGTAAGCTCTGAGACAGAAATAATATCGTCTCCATCTATAATTTCAATTTTTTGGTCTTTCCAACCAAATACAATTGAGCCACCTGTATTGGGGTAAGTAATCTCAACGTCTACAGTGTCACCTGTAGATAGGTTCTCAATTTGTGTCAATTTTAATTCACCTACAGGGACTGGGTAAATTGGATCACAAGCAGTTAAAACGCACAAAGCAATTACTATCACAAAAGCCGATATAAAAATCTTTTTTATCATTGTAAACACTCCTGTCCCATAAATTTAACCTCTAATATAATTATTGTAGTTATATTTTACCAAAAACTAGCATAAAAG
>JAAZIT010000310.1 GCA_012800685.1 Clostridiales bacterium | reverse complement strand
CTTTTATGCTAGTTTTTGGTAAAATATAACTACAATAATTATATTAGAGGTTAAATTTATGGGACAGGAGTGTTTACAATGATAAAAAAGATTTTTATATCGGCTTTTGTGATAGTAATTGCTTTGTTTGGTTTCCGTGCTAAAAAAGAGCTAACTGACACTCAAAATCAGTTAGCTCTTTTAATATGAATATTGTAATTAGTGTTGCCAAAACGTTGCCACAAGCAGGGCGAAAACCTCTCAAACCCGCATGGTTGTTGGCTTTATCGTCTACTCTAAATCATTCCCACTCAATAGTTGCAGGAGGTTTTGTAGTTATATCGTACACTATTCGATTAATCATTTTTACTTCATTTACAATTCGGCTTGCACTGGTTTCGAGAACTTCATATGGGATTTTTGCAAAATCAGCAGTCATAAAGTCAGTTGTCGTTACTGCTCTTAGTGCCATTGTATAATCGTAGGTTCTTTCGTCGCCCATTACACCAACGGATTTCATTGATGTAAGAACTGCAAAATACTGATTAATTGACTTGTCTAGTCCTGCTTTTGCAATTTCTTCTCTGAAAATAAAGTCAGCATCTCTTAGAATTTCCAACTTCTCAAAGGTAATCTCACCAATAACTCTAATTGCAAGTCCAGGACCTGGAAAAGGCTGTCTCCACACTAGTGTATCAGAAATTCCTAGTTCAGTACCTAGCTTTCTAACCTCGTCCTTAAACAAAAGTCTAAGTGGTTCAATAATTTCCTTAAAATCAACAAAGTCAGGAAGTCCACCAACGTTATGATGAGACTTGATTACCGCTGCGTCACCTACTCCAGACTCGATAATATCAGGGTAGATTGTTCCCTGTGCTAAGAAGTCAACAACTCCAATTTTCTTTGCTTCTTCTTCAAACACACGAATAAATTCTTCGCCGATAATTTTTCTCTTTGTTTCAGGGTCTGAAACCCCTTTTAGTTTTGCTAAAAATCTATCTTGAGCATTAACTCTAATTAGGTTTATATCCCAATCAGCAAACGCCTCCATTACCTCGTCGCCCTCATTTTTTCTCATACAGCCATGATCTACAAAAATACAAGTTAGCTGATTACCAATTGCTTTAGAAAGAAGTCCAGCACAAACTGAGCTATCAACTCCTCCAGAAAGTGCAAGAAGTACCTTTCCGTCGCCAACCTTTTCTTTAATTTCTTTTATTTGAACTTCAGCAAAATTGCCCATAGTCCAATCACCATTACAGCCACAAATTTCATACAAAAAGTTGTGAAGCATTTTTATACCGTTTTCGGTATGATTAACCTCAGGATGAAACTGAATTCCATAAAGCTTCTTTTCTGCATTTTCCATTGCTGCAATTGGACAGTGTTCTGTGTTTGCAATAGAAACAAATCCCTCTGGCATTTTCTCAATGTAATCAGTATGGCTCATCCAAGATGTGCCTTTATTATCTATGCCTTTAAACAACAGGCTAGATGTATTATATTCGGTGTCTGTTTTTCCATATTCTCTATCGCTTGTTGCAACATCACCGCCAAGAACGTATGACATCATTTGTGAGCCATAGCAGATTCCTAGCACAGGAATATTTAAGTCAAATAACTCTTTTGAAACCTTCGGTGAGTTTTCTGAATACACGCTATTAGGACCACCAGTAAAAATAATTCCAACAGGATTTAATTTCTTTATTTCGTCAATAGAAACCTTATTATAAGGTTTCACTTCGCAGTAAACTCCACATTCACGAACACGCCTACCAATAAGCTGGTTATATTGTCCACCAAAGTCTAAAATTAGTACGAGCTGATGAGCCATAATATCATTTCCTTACTTTTTTAATTTTATTGTTACCCCTTATTTTCTCAAATTTATCCACAAATAAAAAATAAAAATAATGTTTACATTATATCACAAAAGCCCTTAATTTGCAACACAGGAATACTAAACAATCTTATGTTAAAATGATTATACAAATTAATGCACACTGCATAAATTATTGTTGTTAATAACAGCAAAATAAAAAGTAAATATATATTTTCACTTTTCTGAATTATAGAGAATTTTTTACTGAATAACTTAAAACCCTACATTGTTTTAACAATAATGTAGGGTTTTATTTTTGTAGTCATTAATATCGCAAATCACTTCCACCAATAAACTCTCTTATAAGAGAATGTTTAGGGACATTTTCGTTAGTAATGGACTTAATCTCATCTAAAAAGCTTGGTATTTCTTCAAAGCCGTTGTATCCATCATAGCTTTCGGCAAGCTCTTTAAACACTGGTATAAGAATTTCTCTATAGAGCGGAATTTCATAATCAAAAAAAGTATCAAGTTCAAAATGTGCTCTGTGTTTATATGGAATAATATAGAGGTTTTCTCCACGCTCGACACTTTTAAACATATTGAGTGTATCCTTTGGCAATCTTCCTCTATGCTTTACATCTCGCATAAGTCTTCGCATAACTCGAATTTTAGAAGGGTGAAGAAGCTGTCCCAAAGTGTTTTGAATTCTTGTTCTTACACTTACATATAATCCAGTAGCATACTTAGCTGATTTTCCTGTAATGTCTGGATTTAGGGCATGAATTCCCTCAATTACAACAAACTCATTAGGCTTACGCTTTAAAGTCTTACCCTTTTCTCTTATTTGCTTAATAAAATTAAATTTTGGAATTTCAATCTTTTCACAATTTACAATTTTCTCAAGATGTTTATTCAAAAGCTCGATATCCATTCTCAGCGGGCTTTCAAAATCAACATCTCCATTTTCAGTAACAGCGTGTGGGGTTTCATCAACTGGAAGAAAGTAAGAGTCCATTGACAATGTATGTGTTTCAAAACCAGTTGTATCAAGCATATGCTCAATTCTAAGAGCAGTAGTTGTTTTTCCGGAACCAGATGGTCCTGAAAGCAAAATTAATGGTTTTTCCTCGTGATTTTCTTTTAAAGATTCAGCTATTTCATTTAATTTATTTTGATATTGAATTTCACAGCGCTCAATAAGCTGTTTTTCACCATTTTCAATTTCTAAGTTTAATTCATCAGTTGTAATAAGTTTCATTAAGAGTTTTCTCCTTGTCATTTTTCCCATTTATTAGTGAGTTCGTTAATTCTATCAGCAAGCTTTGACAAATCTGCGTTTGTCCTACCCTCACTGGATTTAACGATTTTTGTAAGCTTATCAAGTGACGCAAGAAGTCTGGCATAAACCGTATTAACCTTTTCATAGCTCTTTCGTTTAATTTCTACTGGCTTAGCATGAACTATAAATTCTTCATTTAATACATCATATTCCGTTCCACTATAAGGTGCATAGGCATTTATATCATATTCTTCATTGAGCATTTTTGTGAATGTGTCGGCAGTACTGCTTTCACCATGAACAACAAAAACCTGTTTTGGATTTTTAATATTTTTTATCCAATTTATAAGTCCGTCAAGGTCTGCGTGTCCAGACATACCATAAAGATTTTTAATTTCAGCTTTAACTACGACCTCTTCTCCAAAAAGCTTAACAGCTTTTGCTCCATCAAGCAAGCGTCTTCCAAGTGTGTTTGCTGCTTGATATCCTACAAACAGTACTGTGTTTTTTGCATTCCAAAGATTATGCTTTAGATGATGCTTGATTCTTCCCGCCTCGCACATTCCACTAGCCGAAATAATAACCTTTGGGTTGGAATCGAAGTTAATAGCCTTAGATTCGTCGCTTGTTGCAGCAATATTAAGACCGTCGAAGCTAAGTGGATTTATTCCGCTATTAACAAATTCCATTGCTTCCTCGTCATAACAGCTTTCTTTATTTTTGATAAACATATTAGTTGCCTCAATCGCAAGGGGGCTGTCAACATACACTTGAAAATTAGGTGGATATTTCACAAGCTTTTTATCTTTAATAATACGCATAAAATACAAAAGCTCTTGAGTTCTCCCTACGGCAAATGACGGAATAACTAGGTTTCCCCCACGCTTAAAAGTTTTTTCAAGTATTTCAGCTAGGCTAGATACAAAATCAGGTGGAGTATCATGTCGCCTATCACCATAAGTGGACTCCATAACAACAATATCTGCTTCATCTATATATGATGGGTCTCTAATTAAGGGTTGATTATAATTTCCAATATCCCCTGAAAAAACAAGCTTTTTTGAAAATTCCCCTTCCTTAGCCCACAACTCAATACTTGACGAGCCTAATAGATGTCCAGCATCAATAAATCTAACCTCAACGCCCTCACAAATAGCTATACGCTCATCATAATTATGTGGAACTAGTTTTGAAATAGCACCCTCAGCGTCTTTCATAGTATATAAAGGAACGTACTCAGATTTTCCAGAACGCTTTCCTTTTCGATTACGCCATTCCGCTTCAAATTCTTGTATATGTGCCGAATCCCTCAACATTATTGAACATAGAGAACAGGATGCTTGGGTTGCATGAATTTCACCTTGAAATCCACCTGCATATAAAAAAGGCAAAAGCCCAGAATGGTCAATATGGGCATGAGTTAAAAGCACCATATCAATTTCAGATGGGTTGCATGGTATTTTAGCATTTTCATAGTCATCTATTCCCTGCTCCATTCCAAAATCAACAAGTATCTTTTTATCATTTACCTCCAAATAGGTACAGCTTCCAGTTACTTCATGACACGCTCCGATAAATACAAGTTTCATATGAGTATTTCCTTTCATTTTTTGGAGTATAAGTTAATTATACCATATACCACCATAAAATCAAGTTGTTTTTTGTAATAAATCAACAATAAAGTTAAATATATTTTGCTTTGTTTTATTGGTTAATTTATATATTATGCCCATTATTTAAGCAAAAAAGGGAACAGATTAAATATCTGTCCCCTTAAATCTATTATTCTTATTTTATCTCGTTAATTGTATAGCCTAGCGTAGTAAGTTGTTGTGGAAAATCTTCAAAAGATGGAATAAACTCTGTATCTACATCGTCTTTTTCAATATCCACTAGAGTGGTTCCGTTTGCTAAAACATTTGATACCTCTGCACCTACATAAAATGTTTGGTCAGAAGATGCACCGTCTTTTGTGCATTTAGCTTTAACTTCATATATTTTCATAAAATAATTTTTAGCACTGTACGAGTTTTGGTCAGGATTTACTAGAAAATAGGATGTTTTCTGTTCAATTGATGTAATAGAATCAATAGTTCCTACATCAATTCCGGTTGGTGTCTTACCAACCTCTTCATCTAAATCTTCTTTAGTTACAGTATCCATTATATCTTTGTAAGTATCATTTTTAAAGAGGTTTTTGTCTGTAACATATGCTGAAACTTTTGAGGAGTCAAATGTATATTCCTTTTCATATTCAGTTAATATATATCCCTTATCATCTAAAACTGAATAAACATAAGTCGTCACCTTAAAAGTATCACCATCCTTGATATTATAGTCACCTTCTACATATAATTGAACATTGTCAACTATTGCTTCAGGTGTTCCATCTTTAAATACAGCATCGATATCAACATCTCCCGGATATGTTCCAGAATATTTTATCTCAACATAATCAAAAGGACTTACTTTTTTAACCTCACCTAAACCAGTAGCTGTGAAATCTTTCTTGTCACTAGTGTGATCAAAAACATACAAATAGTCGTCTACTACAACTCCGCCTAGGGTAAAATCATATTTTACATCGTCATTTAAATAAAACTCAACTGAAACTATATCATCATTACTTAAATCGTAATTGTAATATATATAGAATTTAACATTGTTTTTTACAAAATCTGAACAAGCACTTGTGTTGATTTCTCCTGAGCCACATCCATCAACGCCAGTAAAATCAATAGTTAGATCCTTAAATATATCAACTGTTTCACCATCAAGAAGACCCTTAACCTTAACTTTAAATTTAGTATTCTTAAGCTTAATGTTTTCGTCTTTTAATTCGTCCTTGTCAAAAATAACCTCAATTTCAACAGTATCGCCAACTTTTAGTCCCTTGCTGTCTGAAATGATATCGAACTCAACATTTTTTAAAATAGTTTTTCTCATTTTCTCAGCATCTTTTTTGCTATCAGCTTTTGAAAATGCTTTCTTAACAACACTTGAATCATATGAAAGATATTTTGAATATTTTAAGTCTATGTATTTTTCAATTTCACTGTTATCATCTATGCTTTCTTTATACTTTTCTATTTCTTCTTCAAATTCCTCATAAGCCTTTCCATCTAATTCACTTTTAAAAAATTCTACTAATTCATCCATATCAACTTTAGCTTCTTTGTCGTCTTCATTCATATATTTCATATATGAATCGTAACAAATTGAAGTTAACGGATCGTAAGCAAAACCAGCCTCAGCTACACCATCTCCGTCTACTCCTGAAAATGTAACTCTGCATAGCTCTTGTGCATCTATTTTAGTATATTTTAGTGAGTTTACAAGAATTGAAATACCAACTATAATAGCAACTATTACTGCTAAAGCAATACATATAATTGGAATGTACTTCTTAATTGTGTCGGCTTTAATACCACCTGTTGTTCCCACCGTACCCACTGGTACTGGTGTTGGAATATACGCTGGAGCCTGTGGTTGTGTTGGCTGTGCCTGTGGTTGTCCATTATTTGTAACCTTTGGAGTTGGTATCTCACTCACTGTTGGAGTTGGTATTGCGCCTGTAGTTGGGGTAGGTATTGCACTAACTGTTGGGGTAGGTGCTACGTTTGATACTGGGGTTTCAGCCTTAACATTCTGCTTAGTACCACAGTTCGGACAAAATGCAGTTCCACCACTCATTTGTGTACCACATTGTGCACAAAAAACAGTTTCATTCATTATTTTTTCCTCCTAATATAGTTAATATTCAAATACGAATAAATTCTTTACTCAAACAATTATACAAAAAATATAGAATTATGTCAACCTTTTAACCATTACAATTATTATTAAACTTTTGTACTTACAATTGCTTAAAACTGTCACATTATACAAGTTTTAGAAAAATAATATATAATTTCTATTTATTAGAATCTTTAAATTTGCACCTATGCTAACATTACTGTTTCACACTATTTTAATTTTTTTACATTATATAAAGGTGAAGTATTACTATAAGGCTCACTATATGGGAAATGTTTAAGATCAGTTTCAAATTTAATATAACTGTCTGAAAATGAACCATCAGATTCAATATCATATGTATAAACTTTAAAATATATTGGACCAATATATTTAAAGTTTCCTGATATAGATTCACATTCAAAGTAATAAACTCTTTCAAGCATATTTACAATATCATATCCACTTTGTGCGTAAGACTCATAATCCTTTATTACACATGCCTCTGCAGAAAGCTCTATAATATCTCCTTTAATTTTTAGTTCAGTCGGGATAGGTAAATCATATGGCCACAAGGACTCTTCTATTTTATCAGGGTTTTTTTCCATAGATTCAAGCTTATCTTTTAAATAAGTCTCCATTTCAGATTTACAAGTCTCATATGTAAATTCATCTATATTGTCTATGTAATCAAAATGTTTTGACGAATCATAATAAAATTTTTTAGTTGTCGATGATAATGCATATCCTTGATTTGCTAATTCATCATAGGTGTCACTTGCAAAAACAATAATTTCTTCTCCGTCCTCATATTTGTAATTATAATCTTCTTTAAAACGAAAATTTACATTAAGCAACAGAAGTTGCGGAGTATCTTCTACAAATTGTGCAACAATATACTTTGAGTCACCAAATCCCAAATATGCAATTTCTACATATTTAAAGGGGTCAATTTTCGTAGTCGGCTTTAACCCACTAACAGTTTGATATTTAAAAAAATACTCCTCATACTCAAAGCGATAAAAAGCATTATCTGTTAATATTCCGCCATTTTCATTATCATAATGGCTTTTGTCCTTTATTGAAGCTCGAGTTGTTATTAGATCACCGTTCTTTAATTGTGTATCTGAATTAGAACAATTAAAATAGCTTTTTATAAATAATTCATTATCGAGGTAACTAATGTCCCCTGTACCAACACCATCATATCCATAATATATAACCTCAAAGCAATCTGTTATATTAATATCAACAACTTCGACAAGACCACTTATTTTAATATCAAATTCTGTATTTTTTAATCTAATATCTTTATTGGATAGCTTCAACTTGTTATATTTGACTTTAACCGTTATCTTATCTCCATTTTTTAGATTATCTTTTTTAGAGTATTCAAATTCAATCTCATCTACAAGAAGCTCCTTTAACTTTACCGCTTCTTTGGTACTACTTGTTTCAAATGCTTTTTTTAGTTCTTTTTCATCTAAGGACAAATATTTTGAATTTTTAGATTTACTTCTATATGATCTTTTTGTTTTCGCTCCATCTACATCAGATATATTCTCTTTTTCAATATGCTCATATTCAACTGCAAGTCCGCCTATAACCTTACCTTTAGTATCAAATCCCCCTAATTCAAGTCTAAACAGTTCTTTTCCATTAATAATTAAATCATTAGACCTTGAAGCAATAATGCTAATTCCAAATACAAGAAAAATTGAGACTATTAAAATTACAATCTTAATAAATTTTGGGATTGCCCTATATATTTTTTTAATTCCATTAATTATGGTGTCAAAAATTGATGTCTTTTTAATTGCACCAACGTTATTAGTTATAGCAGGATATTCTATTTCAGATATCTTTGCGTTTCTATCAATAAATTGAGGCTGTTCCGTTCCACATTTTAAACAGTAATTTGCACCAAGTTTTATTGCAGCACCACATTTGATGCAGTATTTATTTACGGACATATTATTTT
>JAAZIT010000309.1 GCA_012800685.1 Clostridiales bacterium | reverse complement strand
TACATTTCAGATAAGAACTTTTTAAATGGACTTCTATTCCAAGCTCGTGTATCTGAAATCAAGATTTGCCCTTCTGATTCAACACGTAATACTATTACTCTAACTAATGCTGTTAAGATTGCTTCTAGGGTTGATACTACTCTGTTAGACCGTATGAAAGAATTAGCGATGAGCAACCTTCCATATTCTATGACGATTTCTACAGACAATGGTGTCTCATTCAAGGAAGAAAATGGACAATCTACAATCACTCCGAAACTCTATAAAGGTTCAGAAGCTTATACAAATGTTGACTGGAAGTATTTTCAAAATGAAACATTTTTAGGTCAAGGAAGTACATATACAGTTAAAGCAATTAATATAGGCACCGAGCCTCTTACAATTGATGTACGAGGATATGTGGATGGAGTCTTAAAAGTTCATCAGCAAATAACTTTTACTAATATTTATGACGGAGTAAGTCCTATTAAACTTGAAATCATTACAAGTAATGGTAATATATTCAAGAATAATAATATCTATACAAATCTAACGGCTAAGGTTTATAGAGGTGATGAGGAAATTGATAAGGGTGGAACAGCATTTAATTATATCTGGACTAAAGTAAATGCTGATGAAACTCCAGACGAGAGCTGGAACAGGAATCATTCATACTCACAGAAAACAATAAGAATTACGAACGCCGATTTGTTCAGACGAGCAACATTCTCTTGTGCAATTGAGTATGCTGATAAACAAGTTTAGAAAAAAAAGGGGGTAACCATGGGGGCTATTGCAGTAGGACAAGTGACAGTTATAGACGTAACAGATGCACCTGTACTTAATGCTTTTATTACAGCTAGTAAGTCAACAACCCAAGTTTATAGTCAAACATCAGGAAGCTATAATCCGTCATATGCATCAAGTGGTCAAACATTAACTCTTAATCTAACCGAAGCAGGCTCAACTGTTAGTATCTTAAGTGAAACTAGTCATATACATTGGTTCGTTGTCGACGGTATTGATAAAACAGAAATTACATCTAAAACTAACACAGACGATCAGTATGTTTCAGGTTCTCACAATGAAAACTTGACAACTAAAGTTAATATTGACCCTAATAAAGGATCAAAACGATTTGAAGTATCAGGCTTATGGTACGATTCTGCGACCGATTTAAACGTAGAATTTCATGCCCAAATTGACCTATTCTTAACTCAAATAGGTAAAGAGTCTCAAGTACTAAACGTGTATGCTGGAAATGGTAATACATTCTATAATAACTTACCAGCAAGTCTTACAGTCAATGCGGATCTTTATCGTGGTAGTACATTAACAAATGATATTAAACAGTTTAAATTTTTCTATCAAGATACAACTGTTATATCTACTTCCTCAGCTGGTTATGATGCTGATGGTGGTATTGGTTGGCACTTATGCTCTAGTAGCACTGCAGGTCAAACACCTAACGTCGCTCCTGGAACTAACACAAGTGGACAAGGTGTGCTTACTGTAACTGCTGACAAAGTAGTAAATGCACAAACATTTAAAGTTGTATGTATTAATAAAACAGCTGGTTTAAATAACCAAAAAACAACAGGTCTATGTACTTTGGTTGATATGTCAGACCCAATCAGTTTGACATTAGAATCTAGTGCAGGGAATATCTTTAAGAATGGTCAAGGATCTACAGTGATCAGAGCGCGTCTTTTCCGTGACGGTGAAGAGATTGACGCAGATGGTACTGATAAGACTAAGACTTACAAATGGGCAAAATATGATAAGAATAGCATTATGGATATTAACTTCGGTGGGTCAGGTAACGCTTATAAAACTGGTAAGTCAATCACTGTTAATGCTAGTGAGATTGGTGATAAAGCTGATTTCAAATGTGAAGTTTGGGAATAAGGAGGTCATAGATTATGATTAAAGCAGATATTGTGGTCGCTGAACAGCGCCAAATTGTTGACGTTCCTGTTGCAACTGAATCTGAAGCGATTCGAGTGCTTTGGAATACATATGGGCTTGGAATCGAAATTAAAGGATGGCTTCCTAACAAAAAATCAAATGTATTAGAAGAGGTGCAAGATGAGCAAGTTGATAGCAACGAGTCAGATGACTCTAATGAACTTGGCGGAGCGAGCGGAAGTACGCAGGGAGACATTCTACAAGCTAACGAATAGCGCCGACGTGCCAACAGCACCGAGCGGAAATAGGAATTTATACGCAATTTCAAAAAATAGCGGAATATACACTTCCGGTGTTAGTGAATTTACTCAAAATATTGAAACTGGCGAAATAAGCTGGAAAACCGCAAGCGCAGGTGATTCGTTTCTCGGAGATTTTGCATCAACGATTGGAACGACTTACAGAAACGGTTTTGGCGTTAAAATCCCTGTTTTGCAAGACAAAGACATACTTGTTAGCTTGACAGATGACAGATTAATTAAAAATTATATTATGTTTTGGGGTGAAGATAACACTCTCGTTAAAGAAACAATAAAATATACGACTAACCAGTTTAAAGTTCAAGCAAGCCAGCTTGAAGGTGTAAGCTACTTAACGCTTAGGTTTGG
>JAAZIT010000308.1 GCA_012800685.1 Clostridiales bacterium | reverse complement strand
GTATTAATTCCTATGTCAGAGGTTATTAGTGTGTCCTCAAGCTCTTCAAAAAGATCTTCATCAATCTTTGTAAAAGAATTGAGAAGCTTTTCTATTTTGCCCATCATTGAGTCTTTAGTCTTTTTTAGTCCGTTTTTAAGTTTTTCAAAAAATCCCATGAAAAAGCTCCCTTCTATATATGTAAAATTTTATTCAAGTTCTATTGTATCCCCAACATTCATTTTTAAAAGCTTTGAAATTCCCTTTTCTTGCATTGTAACTCCATATAGAACGTCAGCCTCTTCCATTGTTCCACGTCTATGGGTTATTAAAATAAACTGGGTGGTTTTGGTGAATCTCCTTAGATATTGAGCATATTTAGTTACATTTACATCATCAAGTGCCGCCTCAATCTCATCAAGTAGACAAAATGGAGATGGACTTATTTTTAAAATAGCAAAATAAATACAAATTGCTACAAACGATTGCTCGCCACCTGAAAGGAGTGAAAGATTTTTAATAACCTTTCCTGGCGGAGCAACGTTAATGTTAATACCACATTCAAGGACATTTTCAGGGTCAGATAAGGTTAGCTCAGCTTTTCCCCCACCAAATAAGTCCATGAAAATAATCTTAAAGTTTTCATTGATTTTATTAAAGCTGTCAACAAAAATAATCTTCATATTTTCAGTAAGCTCTGCAATAATTCTCTCTAAATCCGCCTTAGATTTCTCGACATCATTTAACTGAGTTGACATGAACTCATATCGCTCTGAAACCTCTTCATATTCCTCAATAGCGGTAAGATTAACACTTCCAAGACCTCTAATTTTGCTCTTAAGCTCATTAAGTCTTTTGGTTGAAACTGTCATATCCACGATTAAAATAGCCTGTGCCTTTGCGTCTGTTCTTGAAAGCTCATATTGCTCCCAAAGTTCAGAAATAATCTTGTCAAAATCATTTTGTACGGTAGTTCTTTTTTCAGAAAGCCTTGTAATCTCCTTAGATACAGTTTCTTTTTCTTCTTGTTTAATCTTTTGGGTATTTCTATATTCAGTTGCCTCCCTATCGTGCTTAAGATATTGCATTTGCTCTTCACTTATTTTTAAGTTGTGCTCGTCAATTACAGTATCTGCGCCTAAAAGGCTCTCTTTAACAAGAAGAATTTCGGATTTTTTTTGTTCAATCTGTTTTTTATATTCATTAATTTGAAGAACATATTCCGTCCTGTTTGTATCGGAATTAATTGCTGATATTTTTAGCTGTTCCACGGCTAAATTACAGGATTGCTCGTCCTTGTTAAGCTCTGTTTCCTTAATTCTTAAATCGGAAATCTTCTGTGATAGCTCCTCCCTATTTGACTTAAAGCCTTGAATATAGGCATTGGAGCTTTGAATTTCGCCCTCATTTTTTTCGATACTAACTTGAGTTTCCTCGAGAGTTGTCTGCGAAACATCAATATCTGCATTAGAATTCTCAAGCTTAAGCTTGTATCCCTCTATTTTATTTTCAATATCCTTAATATCAATTTGATATTGCTTTGTTGCAGTATCAAGTCTTTTAAACTCGCCATCGAAACGAATTTTATCTCCGTTAAGTGTGCCTATTATCTCTTTTACACCCTCGATATCATAATGTAACTTTTGAGTTTGTTGATTTAGGCTTTCGTGTCTTTCCTTAAGTATCTCAAAATCTGATGTAAGCTTAGTTATTCGGCTCTCTATTTCTTCAATCTCATTTTTACGAGTTAAAATTCCAGTTGAACGAGATGAGCTTCCGCCGGTAAATGAACCACCAACGTTAATTATCTGTCCATCAAGGGTTACAATTCTAAATTTGTATCCATATTTTTTAGCAATAAGAGTTGCCATATTGATATCCTCAGCAACAACAGTTCTTCCTAAAAGCTGGTTTATTACTCCACTAAATTTGCTGTCAAACTTCACTATGTCACAAGCAAGTGACACATATCCGTCCTCGCCCTCAAGCCTGTTTTCCTGCAAAACCTTTCCCTTAACTGATGTAAGTGGAAGGAATGTGGCTCGTCCTGCATTTGTTTCCTTAAGGAGCCTTATTCCACGCTTTGCGGTTTCCTCTGTGTCAACAACAACATTTTGAAGAGCCCCACCTAGAGCCGTTTCAACGGCTAGTGAGTATTTGCTGTCCACTGAAATTATTTGAGCAACAGAGCCAAATATACCTTTAATCTGTCCCTGCTTTGAGGCTTTGATAACCTGTTTAACGCTCCTGCTAAAGCCCTCTAGGGAATTCTCAAGGTCGTTTAAAATCCCTAATCTCTGCTTAAGCTCTCGAACCTTTATATCTTTATTTCTATAATCATTTTCTGATTCAGCAAGCTGTTCAGAACGCTTTTTATATAAAATTGTATAGCCATTTAGCTTGTTATTTTCATTAGTTATTTCTTGATTTACATTTTCAATTGCAATCTCAAGCTCATTTAATTCTATCTCTGCGTTTTCATATTCAAGTCTTGAATTTTTAACTGTTTCAACTGCTAAAAGTGCTTCTTCCTCAACGTCGGAAATTATATTCTTTGCATTTTCAAGCTTAAAGCTAAGCTCGGATTTTTTAATATAAAGCCTGTTAAGCTCGGCATTTGAGTTGTTTACAGTTATATCAAACTCATTGGATTTTTGAGATAAATCAGAAAGCTGTTTTTCAGTTTCTAAAATAAGCTCTTTAGCTTGAGCCTTTGATTTTAAAATTTCCTCTAGCTCGATTTCTTTCTTTTCAATATTTATTTCTAAATCCTGCTTTGAGCTTTCAGCCTGTTCAATCATTTGTTGAACACTATTTATCGATTCATTTATATGAGAAATGTCATTTTCTAAAACGGCAATTTTAGAATTAGCATTACTATTATCAAGTTCAATTTGATGAATTTTCTCTCGGATTAGCTCTATATTTTCGGTGCATTTTGCCCTATCAGAAAAAGCTTCTTCAATAAGCTCGTCTAGCTCGTCTAGCTCTCTTGAGAGATTTTCGTACTCGCTGTTTGACACAAGAAGCTTGTCCTCCATACCGGACAAAACATTATTTAAGTCATCAAGTCTTTGAACCCAAACGGATATTTCAAGCTTTCTTTTTTCATTGTCAAGCTCACGAAATTTCTTTGCCTTTTCGGACTGGATTCTTAAAGGCTCAACTCTTGATTCAAGCTCGCTTATAATATCTCTAAGCCTTAGTATGTTATCTTCTGCAGCAATAAGCTTTCTTTCAGCCTCTTGCTTTTTATATCTAAATTTTGAAATTCCTGCTGCCTCTTCAAATATCTCACGTCTATCCGCAGATTTGCTTGAGACAATTTCAGCAATTCTTCCCTGCCCAATAACTGAATATCCATCTCGTCCAAGCCCTGTATCCATAAAAAGCTCAACAACATCTTTAAGTCTAACCTTAGCGCCGTTAATAAGATATTCGCTGTCTCCATTTCGATAAAGCTTTCTTGAAACAGAAACCATATCGCTATCAACCTGTAACGCCCTATCGCAATTGTCAATGTTTAATGATACCTGCGCAAACCCAACAGGTTTTCTTTTTTCAGTACCAGAAAAAATAACATCCTCCATTTTATCCCCACGAAGATTTTTAGAAGATTGCTCCCCCAAAACCCACCTTACAGCGTCGCCTATGTTACTTTTTCCACTACCATTAGGACCTACTACAGCAGTAAGCCCCTTGTTAAATTCTAATTTATATTTATCGGGAAATGATTTAAATCCTTGTAATTCCAATGATTTTAAGTACAAAAATTTCACCTCAATATTCTTAATTTATATCGTATAATTATCTTGCTTTATTAACTCGCCTAATTTACCTGCTTAAAAAGTTATAAGTCTTAACTCATCTCTTTAAAACGCATTTAAAACTATCTTGATCTATCATGCTGAAAGAAATTTAAACTATCTAAGCTTTAGTATTTTCTTTAGAATACTTATTAGCATATAACCTTATACACTAGCCTTAATTTATCTAGCAAAATTAACTTGCCTAAGAAAAACTTAAAATCCTTAACTTATCATGCTGTAACACATCCGAAACCACCTTAAGCTCTATTCCATTTTTCTTAAAATACTCAATATTTGATTTCTTCTGTCCAATTGCTTTGCTGGTGTTTCTTTGAGGAACGGACACAATAAGTGTATTTTTAATTTCATGTTTTCTCACTAATTCACTAATTAAATTCTTATAAATCTCGTTTTCACAAAGCTCTCTAAAGGCTGGATGATAAAGCCCACCAAGCATTTGCTCCTCGACAATTTCAGAGGCGTGAAGTCCCATTTTTATAACCTTAATACCATTGTCCAAAAACCCCTGATAGATATAAGCGCAAAGCTTTATTGCCTTCTCGAGGGTATATGGCTTGTACTCCCCTGTCTCGAATAAGTCCCCAAGCCTTGTGTTTTTAAGTATAACTGTTGGATAAATTCTCACCGTAGCAGGATTTAGTTTAATCAAATTT
>JAAZIT010000307.1 GCA_012800685.1 Clostridiales bacterium | reverse complement strand
TATTATGAATAATTATCGTGCTGGAATATATCTAAGATTGTCCAAAGAGGACGGAGCAAAAGAAAGCTCTAGCATAGCATCTCAGAGAATGGTTATTGAGAATTTTGCTAGTGAAAGAGGATATAAAATTGTTAGGGAGTTTAGTGATGATGGCTTTTCAGGAACTAATTTTGATAGACCTGCGTTTAACCAAATGATTAAAGAGGTTGAAAAAGGTCAAATCAATATGATAATTGTTAAGGATTTATCACGGCTAGGTCGAGATTACATAATGACAGGGAAGTATACTGAAGAATATTTTCCTATGATGAATGTGCGATTTATTGCTATAAATGATAGCTTTGATAGTGAAAGTGGCGAGAGTGATTTAGAACCCTTTAGAAATGTTATCAACGAGATGTATGCAAGGGACATTAGCCGAAAAATCCGTTCATCTCTCTATGCAAAAATGAAAAACGGTGAGTTTATCGGTAATTTTCCACCCTATGGCTATAGAAAGGAAAACCACAGGCTTATGTTAGATGAGGAAAGTAGTCAGATTGTAAGAGAAATTTATGAGGAAATTCTTAATGGTAAATCACTAGCTGATATATCAATAATACTAAACAACAAAAGAGTTCTTTGCCCCTTAGACTACCGACTTCAAAAGCTAGGGAAGGATATTAACAACACAAAATGGACAGCACAGTCAATAAGAAAAATTGTTAAAAATCCAGTTTATATTGGACGACTTGTTCAAGGGAAAACTAGAAAGCCAAGCTTTAAATCGAAAAAGTCACATTTGGTTAATATAGACAAGCTTATAATATATGAAGATGCCCACCCTCCAATAGTAGCAAAAGATGTTTTTGAAATAGCGAACAGGGTTATTTCAATAAGAAGTACATCTCAAAAAAGGAGTGCTTTAAGTGGGATAATTACCTGTGGACATTGTGGAAAAGTACTGAGAATATCAAGGCAGAAAACCTTAGTATGCGAAAATAATTGCCTTGAGGGAGCAAGAATCAGTGAAGACTATGTTTTAACAAATATTAATGAGTTATTAGTAAAACACAAGATAAATTACTTGTTTGAGGATATGAGCCTTGTTAATAAGTTGAAAAGTTTCAAAACTATTACTATTTCCTTTGACAAACAAGCTGAAATTATGGGCTTTTTTCGTCAATAGGTATGAATATGCAAAGAAATTATTACAAATTGGTTTTAAAGGTTGCAATTTGTAATAATTTAAGTTATAATTATCTCATTGAGTATTTTAACCAGTCAATTAAATGTGAGGTAAATATATAATGAAGGTAATTAAAAGATATTTAGCAGCGGCTTTAGCTGTAATGATTTGTTGTATGGCACTAATCAATCCTGCTAATACTAAAATAGAAAACGCTTTAGCTACACCAGTTGATACACAGATAAGTGATTATCAGAAACAGTTAGATGATCTTAAACAAAAGTCTAATGAGCTTAATTCCCAAATAAATAAAAATAAAGATAATATTGATAGTGAAAAAGAAAATCAAAAGCTACTTGATAGCCAAATTCAAAATACATATGATAATATAGCTTTGAGAAATTCTTATATAACTAAGCTTGAGGACGATATTGCTACACTTGATAATCAAATTGTTGAAGCAGAGGACGCAATTGAGCTTCGTCAAATTGAAATTGATAATGGCATAGAAGGCTTTGGAAAACGCTTGAGAGCAATGTATATATCAGGGCAAAATGGATATGCTGATATTGTTTTAGACGCAGGGGATTTTTATGATTCGTTAATGAGGTTAGAGCTTGTTCAGCGTGTTGCAGATAACGATAATAAAATGATTGACACCTTGACAGATTTGAAAAAACAACAAGAGGCTGAGGTTGTTGCTTTAGAGAACAAGAAAAAAGATTTATCTGATAATATGACAACATATTCTAATGAGATAACAGAACTTGAGGACGAAAAATTAAAGCTTGAGGACCTTTATTCACAAAGTGAAAAGAGCCTTGAGAGCTTGCAGAAATGGCAGGCTGATTATCTAGCCCAACAGGCACAGGTTAATAGCGATACATCAGCAGCTTCAAATAAGCTTGATGCTCTTAAACAGCAAAAGCTTCTTGAAGAGTATGAGAGAAAGCAAGCCGAAGAGCAGAGGAGAAAACAGGCTGAAGAGGCATCAAAAAATAATTATACAGACAATGGTGGTAAAGGCGCAAACACAAATGGCAGTAGCAATGCCGCACTTGACAATAACGTTACATATAGCAAGGATATTGCACCTGTACTTGATATGGCAAGAAAAATGGTTGGTGGAAGATATGTTTGGGGTGCAGAGTCACCTACAGCAACCGACTGTTCAGGTTTAGTATTACAGTGCTATAGAAAAATTGGTATATCTCTTCCACATAAAGCATCAGTACAAGCTAACTACGGACGTGTGGTAAGCTATGGAGATATGAAACCAGGAGATTTAATATTCTATGGTGGCTCATCATATTCGTCAATTTACCATGTTGCTATCTATATTGGTGGCGGAAAAATTATTCATGCTGAAAGTACAAGAACTGGAATAGTTGTATCATATGCTTCTAATGTTGCATCAAGCAATCACGTTACAGTTGTTAAAAGACTTGTTGAATAATAAAGTCCCCCAATGGCTTATAAAAAATAACTTAAAGAGCAGTAATTATTACTGCTCTTTTTTCACAACATGACATATAGTTGTCATGTTTAATGTAATATAATAAACACATAATTATATAGTTTATCACAATTTATTTTGGAGGGAATAATAATGACGAAAATAATTGCACTTCGTATGGAACGCCAATTTTTAACCAAAAGGGCAAATGTAGATGAATATATAAACCTTTATCAAGACCTTCAGCCTGGCAACAATGTTTATTGGACTGGCTTTGGGGATCCGCCAAGCTTAACATATCGTGCTGATTTTAATGATATGGAATTTAATCGTGAAAGACAAAAATCTCGTTCTTTAATTAAGGGCCGATTTGTTGGTGGGAATTTGGGTTGGATAATGAAAGAAGATTTAGAGCTTTTTGCTTGTGCTTTTTGTAAACCACTTTTAACCCTATCAGAAAGGCAATCTGTTGTTCTTGACTTAATAAATCAAGAAGGACCTCTTAATATTCAGCTAATAAAAGAGATTACTGG
>JAAZIT010000306.1 GCA_012800685.1 Clostridiales bacterium | reverse complement strand
CGAACAAGCATAGTTAATATAATCCAACACGTTATATTAGGGAGCTTAAGCTCCGAAAAAGGATTGCAGACCTCCTGGCGAACTCCGCAGAAATGCCGAGAAACTTCGCACAGACGAAGGGAGCGTGAAGATTTCGGGCCAGCACCCACCTGCTTAGTGCGGGTTTTATACGCTATGCGACGGCAAGGCGGTTTTTATTTTAAATTAAAGCGTAACGACATTTATTGTTCGTTACGCTTTTTTCTTTGTTAAAAACTGTTTTCTAAAAGCTAAAAATTATTCTCCAAAAATGCAAGCTGTTTTTCATCAAAAATTGTGTCGCCAGCAGTCATATCCTCTTCAAGCTGCCACAATTTTGTAACTGAGAAAACTGATGATACAGGGAAAGGTTGGCTGTTTAAATATCCTAATACAACAGTCGCTGGAGTTGTTCCAGTTTCTTTTGATAGCTCAATAACCCTTGAAAGCTTTGCGAGATTCGCAGTGCTAACAAACTGGCTCTCAAGCAAATCTGTAATAGATTTTCCCTCAGCAACTTTAGAGAAAAAGCCCTTTGCTTGTGGTGAAAATGCCATTACTGGGAAGTTGTTTTTCTTATACCAGCTATATGATTTACTATCCATGCTCTCTGTTGTTGGATCACCTAAATCTTCCTTAGTGGAATGAGCAAGGCTATAATAGATTTGGCTGACTCTAAAAGGCTCCATACCATTTTCTTTAGCAAATTTATTTGCTTTCTCAATTCTTTCAGTTGTCCAGTTTGAAGCGCCGATAAAATGTACTTTTCCTGATTTCACAAAATCATTAAGAATAGGCATAATTTCCTCAACAGGAATAGCTTCATCATCACGATGAAGAAAATAAATATCAATATAATCAGTCTGCAAAGCCTTTAGACTTTGGTTTAAATCATACTCAAGCTCATCCCTTGAAAGTCTCGATACATCCATTGTATCGTGGTTTGGGTGTCCACCCTTTGTGCTAAGTATAATCTTGTCGCGATTTCCCCTTGATGATATCCATCTTCCTATTGCGCCCTCTGAGGAACTTTCCCCATCCTCTAGCCAACTGCAATAGCATCTAGCACTATCAATACAGCTTCCGCCTAGCTCCAAATATTTATCAAGAAAAGAAAAATACTCGCTATCGTTATCATGTCTTTCGAATGAAGCGGTACCAAATGTTAAAAGTGGCACATTAATGCTATAAGCATCGCTTTGCAATTTAAAATGAATCATTGCATTTTCCCCCATTTATATTATTTATATTATGTATTAAAATCTATTTTATATATGTTATAATGATAACACAAATATTTGATTGTGTCTACTTTTTTAAAAACATATTTGACTATATTGACTAATTTACGCCATTTATATTATATCTTTTTTATTTTCACAATAAAAGTTAAATTTGCTATTGACAAGTTGCTAATTATGGTATATAATTATTATTCGTAAAGGTTATTTGCTTTACAACGCATTCGACTAAAAAACTGGAAAGGATTGTTGTATATGGCTAAGGATTTAAATATATCAAATCTCCTTGATGTCTATGGAAAAGCTTTAACTGAAAAGCAAAGGGATGTTTTGGACTTGTACTATAACAATGACCTTTCTCTTTCGGAAATAGGTGAAAACCTCGGAATCTCACGTCAAGGTGCTAGAGATTCAATTAAGCGAGGCGAAGAATCTTTGAAGTTCTATGAGGAGCTTCTGGGATTACAGAAGAAAATGAAAAAATATGAAGAATTTCTTGTTGAAGCCGACTTACAGGCTAAACTAATTCTTAAGCAGTGCAAGGCTGTTGCTTATTCAAATAGCATAGCTGTAAAGGCTAAGGCACTTATTAAGTTTATTGAATCAAATGAGGATTTATTACAAGATTAACAAATTTTAGATAATTACAACGGAGGGTGAAAAATTGGCTTTTGAAGGTCTTTCAGAAAAGTTAAATGGCGTTTTTAAACGTCTAAAATCTAAAGGTAAGCTTAGTGAAAGCGACGTTAAAGCAGCAATGCGTGAAGTCAGAATGGCTCTTCTTGAGGCTGACGTAAGCTATGGTGTTGTTAAAAGCTTTGTTTCAAAGGTTACTGAACGCAGTGTTGGTGAAGAGGTTTTAAAAAGCCTTACTCCTGGACAACAGGTTATTAAAATAGTTAATGAAGAGCTTATTGTTCTTTTGGGCGATGCAAATGCTAAAATAAATTTTCCTAACAAGCCTCCATGCGTTGTTATGATGTGTGGTCTACAGGGTTGCGGTAAAACAACTCATTCGGCTAAACTTGCAAAATATTTTAGAGAACAACAGGATAAACGTCCACTTCTTGTTGCTTGCGACGTTTATAGACCTGCTGCTATAGACCAGCTTAAAATCGTTGGTGAAAAGGCTGGAGTTTCAGTTTTTGAAATGGGACAAATTGATCCCCGAAAAATTGTAAAAGAAGCCTTAAAGCACGCAAAGGATCATGGAAATGATTTAGTTATCCTTGATACTGCAGGACGTCTTCACATTGATGAGGAATTGATGAAAGAGCTAAAGGATATTAAATCTATTGCTCAACCAAATGAGATTATGCTGGTTGTGGATGCTATGACTGGTCAAGATGCTGTAAACATTGCTAGTAGCTTTGACGAGGTTCTGGGCATTGATGGAGTGCTTCTGACTAAGCTTGATTCAGATACTAGAGGCGGTGCAGCATTATCAGTGCTAGCTGCAACTGGTAAGCCGATTAAATTTGTTGGTATGGGTGAAAAGCTTGATGAGTTTGAGGTGTTCCACCCCGAGAGAATGGCATCAAGAATTTTGGGAATGGGCGACGTTCTTACACTTATTGAAAAAGCTCAAGCTAATATTGACCAAGAAGAAGCTCAGAGGCTCGCTTCAAAGGTTAGGGGCAAGGGATTTGATCTAAACGACCTTTTATCTCAAATGAAGCAAATTAACAAGCTTGGTTCTATAAAATCAATAGTAGGTGCAATTCCTGGCATTGGAAGTCAAATGAATGGATTTGACGAGGAAGCAGGGGAAAAGCAGATGAAACAGACAGAAGCAATAATTTTGTCAATGACAGCTAACGAGAGAGAGAAACCAGCAATAATAAATCCAAAGAGAAAACGCCGTATTGCCACTGGTAGTGGTACGAAGGTAGAAGATGTAAATCGGCTTTTAAAGCAGTTTGAACAAATGCAAAAAATGATGAAGCAATTTGGATTAACAGGAAAAGGCAAAAAGAAAGGCGCTATGAGAAATGCTATGAACATGATGCGTGGCATGAAGGGCGGCGGCGGTTTCCCAATGTAAAGAATTTTACCCGCAAGGTTAAAATATATAAAGCTAAAAGTGGAGGTGAATTTAAATGGCAGTAAAAATCAGACTAAAGAGAATGGGTTCTAAAAAAGCACCTTTTTATCGTCTAGTTGTTGCTGATTCAAGATATCCAAGAGATGGTCGTTTTATCGAAGAAATTGGTTACTACGATCCTACTAAGGAGCCATCAGTAGTTAGTGTTGATGCTGAAAAGGCAAAGGCATGGATTGCTAAGGGCGCTCAGCCAACAGAAACAGTTAAGTCTATTTTCAAAAAGAATGATATTCTTTAATGGAAAATAATCAGTAGGGTGAACTTAAGTCCCACCATATACTCGCCTTGCTGATTAATCTCGGTGGGAGATTGGAGAAAAGCTATGAAGGAATTACTTGAAGCAATTGTTTCAGAACTTGTTGAAAACAAAGAGGCTATTGAAGTTAAAGTTGACGAGCCAAACGCTGAAGGCGTTGTGGTTTATCATCTTCATGTAGCATCTGAGGACATGGGACGAGTTATTGGTAAACAAGGAAGAATAGCTAAGGCAATCCGCACAGTAATGCGTGCCGGTTGTTCAAGAATTAACCAGAAAATTATGGTTGAAATTGAATAAGCTATTATAACTTATATGCTTACAGGCAGAACCTTTTAGGTTCTGTTTTTTTGCATGAATAATTATTAATTTTATGTAAACATTAAAGGTGTAGACTTGTATTAGATGGCAAAATTTGATATAATAAATAAGCGCTTTGAAAAGACATAATGTAAGCGTGATTTGATGGGGCATCGCCAAGCGGTAAGGCATTGGACTCTGACTCCAATATTCCCAAGGTTCGAATCCTTGTGCCCCAACCATGTTGTCGTCTTATGGCAACTTATTGCCCAGTAGCCAAGCGGTAAGGCAACGGACTTTGACTCCGTCATCCCGTTGGTTCAAATCCAGCCTGGGCAACCATATCTAAAAATCCGAACTCTTACATGGGGTTCGGATTTATTTGTTATTACAGAAAACGTGTCTTTGGTATACTAATATAAAGGGGTTTAAATGAATGCATTAGTATAATAAATAAAACTTATTCTATTTATAATGGTATTAGCATTAGAGTTTACTTTAATGCAAAAATTACGTATGAGGTAAAGAATAGGTTATATATTATTAATAATATAGTATAGTGAGGAGTGCCTTGAGTGAAAAAGTTATTTTTAATAGCAATTACATTAATAATGTGTGTTGGTATGTCAGCCTGCACACCCGTAGGAAATATTTTATCTAAGTTTGAAAATTCTTCAGATAAATATATTACCCCAGACAAACAGGCTGATAATCTAACCCTGCAAATTTTTGAATGTTTCTTAGATAAGGATTCTGAGGAACTAAAAAGTTTATTTAGTAAAAATATTCAAGATTCTTATGAACATGATACTGAAATACAGGAAGCATTTAATTATATTGATGGCAATATTATTTCATACGATAAACCCGATGGAGAAATACAAGGTGAAAGTAGAAGAGGCGAGAAAGGCGTTACCGAACTAATTTTTGGGGGTAAAATCAGAAATATTGAAACAGATAAAGGGAAGGTATATAGTATATCGTTTACATCATATGCAATAAATAAGGATGATGAGAATAATGTTGGAGTCCTGTCTATAGGTGTTATAGACAGTGAATTACAAAAGAAAAGTGATTCTGTATCAGATTATAAATG
>JAAZIT010000305.1 GCA_012800685.1 Clostridiales bacterium | reverse complement strand
TTTAGTTAGAACTAGGGAAAAGCTTAATAGAATTCTTGCTGAAAATACAGGAAAAACTATTGAACAGCTTGAAATTGACACAGAGCGTGATAATTTTATGTCTGCTCAAGAAGCTTTAGATTATGGTCTTATTGACAAGGTTATTAAAAATAGATAGGATTTGGTGCTTTTATGGCTGGCAATGATACAATTAAAAGATGTAACTTCTGCGGAAAAGCGGAAAATAAAGTTAAAAATATGTTTTCAGCGGGAAGCGTTCATATTTGTGATGAGTGCGTCTTGTTCTGCAATGACATTTTAGTTGAACAGGGCGTAAGAAGCGTACCAAAAAAGGAGAATAACAAAAAAGTTAAATCACTTACTTTGCTAAAACCACAAGAAATAAAAGAAATTCTTGATGAGTATGTTATTGCACAGGATAGAGCTAAGGTTTCTTTGGCTGTTTCAGTTTACAATCATTACAAGAGAATATCTTCACTTTCTGATGATGACGGTGTTGAAATTCAAAAGAGTAACGTGTTACTAGTTGGACCAACTGGTACTGGTAAAACTCTTATGGCTCAAACACTAGCCAAGCTTCTTAATGTTCCATTTGCAATTGCAGATGCTACTACCTTAACTGAAGCAGGGTATGTCGGTGATGACGTTGAAAATGTATTAACCAGACTTATTCAAGCTGCTGATTATGATGTTGAGGCGGCTGAACATGGAATTATCTATATAGATGAAATTGACAAGATTTCAAGAAAATCTGAAAACACATCAATCACTCGTGATGTTAGTGGTGAAGGTGTTCAACAGGCTCTCTTAAAGATTATTGAGGGAACAGTTTCTAATGTTCCTCCGCAGGGCGGACGAAAGCATCCACATCAAGAGTTTATTCAGATTGATACAAAGAATATTTTATTTATTTGTGGTGGTGCATTTGACGGTCTTGAAAAGACTATTAAAAAGAGAACCGATTCATCTACTCTAGGGTTTGGCGGAACTATTAAATCCAGAAATGAAGAAAAAAATATTCTTCAAAAGGTTCTTCCAGAGGATCTTGTAAAATATGGTCTTGTACCAGAGCTAGTTGGAAGACTTCCAGTACTGACAGTTCTTGAAGAGTTAGACGAGGAAGCTTTAGTTAGAATTCTTTCTGAACCTAAAAACTCTTTAGTTAAGCAATTTACAAAGTTATTTAAACTTGATAATATTGAATTAGATATTACTGATGAAGCAAGACAGGCTATTGCTGAACAGGCAATAAAACAAAAAACTGGTGCTAGAGGTTTACGTTCAATTTTTGAATCATCTTTAGTTAAGCTTATGTTTGAGGCTCCTTCAGATTCTAATATCACATCAATAACTATTACAGCTGATGTAATAAGAGATGGTGCTGAACCAATTATTAAAAGAGAAAAAACTATAGGAAAAATTTCTAAGATAGCTGAATAATTAAAATTTAATAAATTATAAGCCGTTAGTTCTATGCAAAAAGAACTAACGGCTTAATTTTTTGTTATTTAATATTTATTAGCTTTAT
>JAAZIT010000304.1 GCA_012800685.1 Clostridiales bacterium | reverse complement strand
TCCGATTCCGTAATTAAAGACTCTGTTTTTGTTGATTTTTTTGAAAAGATTTCGTATTCCTGATCCTGCGCTTCGTTCCAAACCAGAGCTCATCTGCTTCATGCCAAACATAAATACAGCGACTCCACCTAACATAAGCAGCAAATTCATTAAAATTTCCATTATATTTCTCCCTATATTTATTGTTTTTTTCTTACTTCACCTTATATAGCAGACAGCACGTCTCAACGTGCCTTGAGAGTACCATAATGATGTCGTAAGCATCTGCTACCCCCCCTTGATAGAGTGGTACATTTCTGTTTTTTCACCATTTTTCCATGAATTTTAAGGCTTTCTGTCTAATTTTACATTGTTTGTTACATCTTGGCAAGAAGTATCTTGATAATTTGATACCTGATTCTTTTGTATATCGAGGGTTAAATCCGAGTGGATATTGAATGCTATTTTTTCAGTGCTCGCATTGAATTTAATACTGCGATTAATGTTACGCCAACGTCACCAAGCACTGCTTCCCACATAGTACCTAAGCCCATGGCTATAAGCACAAGTAAAACAGCTTTGACTCCTAATGAAAAAATTATATTTTGCATTATTATTGTTCTTGTTTTCTTAGCTATTTTTATAGCCGTAACAATCTTTGAAGGTTCATCGGTCATAATAACTACATCCGCAGCTTCTATTGCTGCATCTGAACCAACGCCTCCCATTGCTATACCTATATCAGCTCTAGCTAATACAGGAGCATCATTTATTCCGTCACCTACAAATACCAACTTACCTTTTGATGATTTCTGTGCTTCTAAAAATTCTAATTTTTCAACCTTTTGATCAGGTAAAAGTTCTGCATGAACTTCATCAATTCCCAGCCCCTTAGCAACTTTAGTTCCAACAGTTTTATTATCTCCAGTCAACATAACAGTCTTTTTAACACCAATTGCCTTTAAATCCTTTATTGCCTTTGCTGAGTCCTCTTTAATTTCATCGGATATTACAATATATCCTGCGTATTTTTTATCTACAGCAACATGAATTACTGTTCCTATTGACTCAACCTGTTCATATCTTATATTTTCTTTACTCATTAATTTATTATTTCCAGCTAAAACTTCTTTTCCTTCAACTAAAGCCTTAACTCCATGGCCTAAAACTTCTTCATAGTCTTTTATTAAATTCTTATCTATTTCCTTACCATAAGCACTTAAGATAGAAGTAGCTATTGGGTGATTAGAATAGCTTTCCGCATGAGCTGCGAAGCCTATAAGTTCATCTTTAGAAATATTGTTTTTCGGCTTTATATCAGTTACTTTAAATACACCCTTTGTAAGTGTTCCTGTTTTATCAAAAACAACTATTTCAACATCGTTTAATGCTTCAAGGTAATTGCCGCCCTTTACAAGGATTCCACTTCTTGAAGCCCCACCTATACCTCCAAAGAATCCAAGTGGAATAGATATCACTAAAGCACATGGACAAGATACAACTAAGAATGCTAAAGCTCTATAAATCCACTCTGAGAATGTTGCACCTTCTATAAAAAGTGGTGGTATTACTGCTAAAGCAAGTGCTGCAAAAACAACAGCTGGTGTATAATATCTAGCAAACTTAGTTATAAAG
>JAAZIT010000303.1 GCA_012800685.1 Clostridiales bacterium | reverse complement strand
GATTTATACAGAAAATTACATTTCGGATTTAACTAATGCTCAAAAGAATGTTAAGAATATTAATGTTTTAAATAATAGTAAAATCTTAATCACCGGTGCAGGTGGATTAATTTGTTCAGCTATTGTTGATTTTTTGTTGCAAATTAATAAAACAAATAATTCTAATATAAGTGTTTATTGTGCAGCTAGAAATTATGAAAAAATAGAAAAACGCTTTCTTGATAAGGTATCTGATAGCGGATTTAATTTTATAAAGTATGATGCATTAGAGCCCATTAATTCAGAAATAGATTTTGATTATATAATCCATGGGGCAAGCAATGCGAACCCTAGTTTATATGTAGAACAGCCAGTAGAAACCATAATGGCGAATTTTTTGGGCTTAAAAAATATCTTAGATTATTCTAAAAAGCATAATACTAAGAAAGTGTTATATATATCCTCTAGCGAAGTTTATGGTAAGAAAACTAGTGAACAGCCATACAATGAAAACGAGTATGGGTTTTTAGATATTCTAAATCCACGGGCTTGCTACCCTTCGTCGAAAAGAGCCTCAGAAACACTTTGTGTGGCATATTTAAAACAATATGAGGTTGAATCTGTTATCGTAAGACCTGGACATATTTATGGTCCAACTATGACTGATAGTGATACAAGAGCGTCATCTCAATTTCCAAAGGATGTTTTAAACGGAAAAGATATTGTAATGAAAAGCTTAGGTACACAACTTAGGTCATATTGTTATGTTATTGATTGTGTTAGTGCAATTATGACAGTTCTTTTAAACGGAAAATCAGGTGAAGCATATAATATTTCAAACAAGCATTCAGTTGTCACGATACGTGAATTGGCAGAATGCTTTGCTTTAGTTGGAGGAAAAAAAGTTATATTTGATATTCCTACTGATGCTGAAAAGGCTGGATATAATTTAATGGATAATTCTAGTCTAACCTCTGACAAGCTTGAGTCAATTGGGTGGCAGGGTGAGTTTGATTTACGCAGAGGTGTTGAGGCAACTCTTGATGCAGCTAGGGAATAGGAAAGAAACGGTAGTAGTTAAGATGAAAAAAAGATGTTTAATTATGATGACAAGTTATAATGGTGAAAAGTATATATCAGAGCAGATTAATACCATAATAAACCAAACATATAAAAACTGGCAGTTGATTATTCAAGACGATGGTTCTACAGATAAAACTTTGGATATTATAAATAAATATGTTAAGACGGATTCAAGAATTAGTTTGTATAAAAACAATGATAATCATGGAGCATATTGTAATTTTCATAGCTTAATAAAAAAATGTAAAAAGCTAGAACCATATGATTACTATATGTTTGCCGACCATGACGATGCTTGGATGACAAATAAAATGCAAAAAATGATTGCTTTTTGTGAGAAAAAAAGTAATAAAAATATACCTACCCTTGTATATGCAGATATGAAAATGACTGATGAAAATGGAGTTATTACTGACGAAAGCTTTAATAAAGCATTAGGAATAACATATAAGAATTCTGTCAGCACATTTTTTAGTCAAGATGTTTATGGTTGTAACACTTTTCTAAATTATAAATTATTTGAGATGGTTCCAAGTATAGATACAAATGATAAAATGTGTAAGCGTATTCCTCATGATGCATATTTTATGAAGTTTGCAGCATTAAAAGGAAAATTATTGTACTTAGACGAGCCATTAATGCTTTATAGAAGACATGGAAATAACGTTACGTCTAAGCAAACATACTCTTTTGGAATAAAAAAGTTATTTAAAAGATTATTGTCAATTGATAACCTAGCAAAATCTCATGAATCGACATATTCACATTCCTTATTTACTATAAAGAAAATGCGTACAATAAGCCTTGAACCGAATGAACGCCAATTAATTGATGAAGTGGAAAGATGTATAAAAAAAGGTGGCTTTTCATCGCTAAAGTTTTTTATACAAAATAAAGTTTATTGTGGAAAAAGAATTAAAACAATTAGCAGAGGATTTATTTTATTTACAGGGTTATATAAAAAATATTTGGTAGAGTGATATTTTAAAATATTGTAATTCTACATGAGTTCTTAGGTGATATTATGAAAGCTTATATAAAATAAATTAATTCTAATATGTATGGTTTTTTAAAAATGCTTAAATAATAGTATTGTTTAAAGAAAGAGTAAAAAAGTAGAAAAAACAGAAGAACAATTAATTGAAAGAATATAATATTGTTACAGGGAGGCAATTAACAATGAATGAATACAAAATAGCTGTTGCAGGCACTGGTTACGTTGGCTTGTCAATGGCAGTTTTATTATCACAGCACAATAAAGTTCATGCTGTTGATATAATTGAAGAAAAAGTTAATTTGATAAATAATCGAAAATCGCCAATTGTTGATAAAGAAATTGAAGAATACCTTGCAACAAAAGAGTTAGATTTAACTGCAACACTAGATGCTAAATTAGCTTATCAGGATGCTGATTTTGTAATAATTGCTGCACCAACAAATTATGATAGCAAGAAAAATTTCTTTGATACATCTGCTGTGGAAAATGTAATTGAATTGGTAATGAAATATAATCCAAATGCAATTATGGTGATAAAATCAACTATTCCAGTGGGATATACAAACTCGATTCGTGAAAAGACAGGTAGCGATAATATTATTTTTAGCCCGGAATTTTTACGTGAAAGCAGGGCTTTGTATGACAATCTATATCCAAGCCGTATTATTGTGGGTACTGATGTGAACGATGAGCGCTTAGTTAAAGCTGCACACACCTTTGCTGGCTTGCTGCAAAAGGGTGCTATAAAAAAAGATATAGATACACTTGTTATGGGATTAACTGAAGCTGAGGCTGTTAAGCTCTTTGCAAATACCTATTTGGCTTTACGTGTGAGCTATTTTAATGAGCTAGATACCTACGCTGAAATGAAAGGGTTAGATACTAGACAAATTATTGATGGAATTTGTCTCGACCCTCGTATTGGTAGTCATTATAATAATCCTAGCTTTGGATATGGTGGATATTGCCTACCTAAGGATACAAAACAGCTTCTTGCGAATTATGAGGATGTTCCAGAAAATCTTATTCAGGCTATTGTTGAAAGTAATAAAACAAGAAAAGATTTTATTGCTGATAGAGTGCTAAATATGGCTGGATATTATGATTACAATAATCATAGTAGCTATAATGCAGCTAATGAAAAACCTTGTGTAATTGGTGTCTATCGCTTAACCATGAAAAGTGATAGTGATAATTTTAGACAGAGTTCTATACAAGGTGTTATGAAACGTATAAAGGCTAAGGGTGCAACTGTTGTTGTATATGAGCCTAATTTAGAGGGTGGCAGTACATTTTTTGGAAGTACTGTTATTAATGATATTGCAAAATTTAAAGAAAAAAGCGACGCAATAATTGCAAATAGATATGATGTGATTTTAGATGATGTAAAAGAAAAGGTTTATACACGTGATATTTTTCAAAGAGATTAGTTTATCAATTTATATATAACTAATAAAAAATTGATATTTTATTTCGAATAGATACCCATGTTTGCAAGCCTAAAACTACGCATATAGAGGAGATACGAATGAAAGTACTTATGTTAGCACATGAAAGCTCTTTAAATGGGGCATCAAAATCATTGCTAAACTTAATTGACACCTTAAGCGATGTAAATGAATATTATGTCGCAATTCCTTTTCTTGAAGGACCAATGGTGGAAGAGCTTAAGAAAAGAGATGTTACAATAATCCATTATAGTCCTGTTTGGTGGTTTAATGCTAAGCCAAAAAATTTCTATTATAGAATTAAAAATTGGCTAAAATGGATTTTGCAGTTAAATCCTTGTAACAAGAAGGTTGCACTAGACTTAAAAAAAGAAGTGGAAAAATACGGAATAGAAATTATTCATTCAAACGTTAGTATTATTAATATTGGGGGATTACTTAAGGAGTTAACAGGTATTCCTCTTGTATGGCATATTAGGGAATTTGGTCAAGAGGATTTTTCAATCTATACACTTCCCACAGTTCGTGGATTTTTTAAGATGATTGACAAGAATGCAGATGCAGTTGTCACTGTTTCAAATGCACTTAGAGATAAATATGCTAAAAGATTAAAAAAGAATACTCCTATCACGATTTACAATGGTATTGATAAAGAAAATCTAAATTTTGAAAAGCAGTACAAAAATAATGATGTATGTAATTTTTTAATTGCTGGAGCAATTCAAGAGCCAAAAGGACAACATATAGCTATTGGTGCAGTAAACAAGCTTTTAGATAGAGGCTATACAAATTTTAAGCTATATATTGCAGGTGCTGGAGATATGGATTGGCTAAATAAAAGTAGTGTGATTAATGAAGAACACATAGAAGTTTTAGGTCGAGTTGAGGATATGTTTAGCCTACGCAAAAGAATAAATGTGGAACTAGTATGTTCTAAAAGTGAAGCCTTTGGAAGAGTAACTGCTGAAGCAATGATGGGTGGTATTCCAGTTATAGGTTCTAATAGCGGTGGTACTCCAGAATTAGTTGAGGACGGAAAATCTGGATTTCTTTTTCCAGTAGGCGATATATCTGCACTAGCTGATAAAATGGAGGTTTTTCTTAATAATCCCGACAAGATTGAGACGATGGGGAGATATGCACAGAAGGTAGCGGAAAATCGTTTTTCTATTGAGCGTTGCGCAAGAGAAGTACAAGATGTTTATAATAGCGTAAGGTTAAATAAAAACACCTAAGAATTAATATTAAACATTATATATACAAAAAAGCTTTCTATTTATTAAACTGTTAAGTCTATTAAATAGAAAGCTTTGTTTTAATTTAGAAGATGAAATAGTACATTGAGAGACTCTTGATAAGTTCTAAAATTCCATTTTAAAACCATCACGAATACCTTGAATACTTCTTTTAAGCTTTTCATATTTGTTATTTTCAAATATAATAATTTTTAAAAATGTTTTAATTAAATAAGTATATGAATAAGAACAGCCTTTTGAAGAGTAATATCTTAGCATATATATGGTATTTCTAAAAATATAGTATTTTCGAAACGCACTATGATTGTATACATTAATTCTTCTCCCTAAAATAGGATAAGTTCGGCTATCCCCAAGTTCGTGAATCATAAGAGGTTGGTTAACGCAAAGAATTTTGTAATTTGCTAATTTTAGCTTTTTGCAAAATTCATAGTCAACCATGTCAATGAATAATTTATCATTAAAACCTCCAACCTTATCCCAAGCGGAAATTTTAACTAAATTACCACTTGTAATACAGCCAAAAACAGAGTGTGCTTCGTTGTTAGCTTTTTCCAAAGAGGCATAATGACGGTCATCACGCTGTGAGGTTAAAGATACAACATTTTTCATGTTCATATATTTTCTATATGTTTTAATCATATTTGGATAAATTACGGAATCTTGATCTAAAGTTAAAACCCAATTACCACGCTTTGACGCAAATTTAAACATAGTATTTAAAGCTGTAGCAATACCTAAGTTTTTATTGTGTCTAATTATGGTTGCGGTTGGTATATCCTTAATACAAGCTTCTATATCATCAATATTTTTTGAACCGTTATCAACAATAACTAATTGTGAAACCTGATTGACTACGGCACTAATATTTTCTTTAAGACGCTCAATGGAAGGGTTATATGTGACAATTCCAGCAATTATTATTTCATTGTTCATGTTTAGCTCCTTGATATAGTTTCTTACACTAAAATATTTCTGTTATAAATTCAAACAACCGCATAATATTATAACTTATATAAATATATTTGTCAAGAAAGTGCTAGTTCAAGATTTAATCTTCCCAGTCTTTGGCTCGCTCTACGGCTTTTCGCCAACCTCTAAGGAGTTTTTCTCTATAATCTTTAGACATTCTAGGCTGAAATTTTGTAGCAGTAGAATTAATCTTTTTAAGTTCTTCTGGTGATTTCCAAAATCCTATTCCTAGCCCTGCAAGAAAAGCTGCACCCATGGCTGTTGTCTCAACACATTTTGGACGAGAAATGGTGGAATTTAAAATATCCGCTTGAAATTCCATTAGAAAATTATTTGATGAAGCACCACCGTCAACTTTAATTTGTTTTAAAGTTGTGTTACAATCCTGTTCCATAGCTTTAAGCACATCTGATGTTTGATAGGCTATAGCTTCTAAGGACGCTCTAATGATGTGTGCCTTGTTTGCCCCTCGTGTAAGACCCAGAATTGCCCCTCTTGCCCCTTGATTCCAATATGGAGCACCTAGCCCAACAAATGCAGGAACTATATAAACTCCATTTGAGTCATAAACTGACTTTGCTATCTCCTCAGTTTGAACCGAACTTTCTATTATTTGAAGCTCGTCTCTTAACCATTGCACTAAAGCTCCTGCAACGAACACAGAACCCTCTAGTGCGTAAGTTACCTTACCTTCTATTCCCCAAGCTATAGTTGTTAATAGACCGCTTTTTGACTGAATTGGAGTGCTAGATGTATTCATTAGCATAAATCCACCAGTTCCATAGGTGTTTTTAACGTCACCCTTGTCAAAACAGCATTGTCCAAAAAGAGCCGCTTGTTGGTCGCCTGCACAAGAGCAAATAGGGCAGGGACTTCCAAATATTGCTTCGTCGCATATGGCAAGTTCACCGCTAGAATTCACTGCCTTTGGAAGCATTGATTTTGGAATACCTAAAAGCTTTAATATTTCATCGTCCCATTGGAGCGTATGAATGTTAAAGAGCATTGTTCTTGAGGCGTTGGAATAATCGGTGATATGTGATTTTCTTCCACTTAAGTTCCACACAAGCCAACTGTCCACTGTTCCAAAAAGCAGTTCTCCTGCTTCTGCACGTTCTCGAGCATAAGGAACATTATCAAGTATCCATTTAACTTTAGTTGCTGAAAAATATGCATCTATTAATAGCCCTGTTCTTTTTCTAAAAAAATCTATATATCCATCGGATTTCAATTTATCACAGTATTCAGAGGTTCTTCTACATTGCCATACTATTGCGTTATACACTGGTTTTCCTGTTGCTTTATCCCACACAATTGTTGTCTCACGCTGATTTGTGATACCAATTGCTCCAACATTTTTAAAGCTGTCACCTAAATTTTCAACTGCTTTCTTTGCAACATTTATTTGACTATCGAATATTTCTATGGCATCGTGTTCAACCCAGCCAGCCTTTGGATAGTATTGCTTAAATTCGTGCTGTGCTGAGCTTAGGATTTCACCACTTTTCCCGAACACTATTGCCCGTGAAGATGTTGTTCCTTGATCAAGAGAAAGGATATATTTCATTTTTAATTCTCCTTGTCTATTGTAATATAAATTGTTTTTGGCTTTTGTTTATATAAGATTAATTATGTTAATTTTAACACTTATGCTCATGCAAGTCAATGAAATTGGGTGGGTAGAGAAAAAATATAAATAACTCTTTAAAATGTAAAACTGTTGTTATTGTGTATTTTACAATAAAACAAATATCTTGTTAAGAAATTTGTCCTATTCGTCTATTGACTATGTATTTAATTTTAGATATAATAAGAATAGTCGTAATATTTTGTATTTTTAGCAGTTAAATTGTATACACTAATTTTAATAATAAGGTGTATAGTGTTGTGTTTTTTACCCCAATAGGGTGTTTTTTATTTTATTATATAAAAATTATTACAGTTTTGTAGTTTAGTAGTCTATAGTTCAAAAGTTTAAAGGAGATTTTTTATCTATGAGAAGAGTCAAGTCTATTTTTAGTGTAGTTGTTATAATAGTTTTAGCATTTATTACTTTTGCTTTACTATATATTAAGGGTGTTGAGGCAAAAAACTTTGCACAGTGGGCAAATGAAAGAAATGATATTTTAAGTTCAAAATTAGCTGCCAGTAAAGAAAATGATTATGAGGAAAAAGAGCTAGGATTTTATGAAAAGCTTGCTGAGGGCGAGGATGTAAATATTCTTATAGTTGGCGATACTATTGGTACTGGTTATGGTTCAACGGATAGTTCAAGAACTTTTTCCGGACGATTAAAAAGCTATTTGAGTGATGAATATGAATCACTTGTAACAGTTACTAATGTTTCAATGAAAGATAATACAAGCTATGCTGGATATGTTCGTACTATGAGTATAAGAGGTAATTTAGATTACGATTTAGCAATTATTTGTTTCGGCGAAAAAGACAATGCTGATGATTTTTCACTTTATTATGAATCTGTAATTAGGGCGATTATTCGAAAAAGTCCAAATTGTTCTATGATTTCTATGTTACAAAGTACTCAGATGAACTATAATGAGAAAACACAAATTATTGAGGATTTATCTCTATATTATGATATACCTGTTGCTGACACAATCTCTATATTTAACGAAAGTGAAGAGATGTACCTAAGTCTTACTGATAGTGGTGTGTTTCCAAACGATTCAGGATATAAGATGTATTTTGAAAAATTAAGAAATATTATTGATATAAATGTTGAAGAGCAAACACCAATACCTTCTTATAAAGAAGATCCAGTTAATAAAGATGTTTTAAATTTTACTAAATTTAAGTATTTTTCAAGAACTGAATTTGAGCGTCTTGATAATCTAACATACATTATTAAAACAGATAGCCTAACTGGAATCATGGGAATAGATTATGGATATCAGCTTGGCGATAACATAGTTAGAATTTATGCTGATGAACAGCTAATAACTACTATGGAATTTTCAACAGACTCTGGTTTTACCCAGAGACATATTTTAGTTGCTTCAGATAACTGTGAAGTGCAAAATGAAATCAAAGTCGTATTCGAGACTAAGCAGCAAGCGGACGTGTTTAACGGAATTGCATTTAGTAGTGCCTATTAATGATTTTAAAAGAGTTGGTATTTATTAGTTTATACCAACTCTTTTTATTTTGAATGTTATTTTTACATAAGGATATAGTAAACATAGGTACTTTTTTGTCCTTGTGGCGAGAACAAGCGTATTTCACAAGAAAACACACATCTTCCTTAAAAATTTGTTTTATTCGTCAATTGACTATAACTCCAATTTTCTATAT
>JAAZIT010000302.1 GCA_012800685.1 Clostridiales bacterium | reverse complement strand
TCATTATTTCCACCTGTGTTTTGGGATATGCCAAAAACTAGTGCAATAATGACTAATGCAACTACAATTACAACGACCGTTAAACCAGGAAATAAAATTGCTACTCCCATAAATCAATACCCCCATTATTTATTTTGCTTCAAAAACTGTACATTTCTTTGATGTGGCTTTTATTCCATTAGCCCCATTAATTAGGTTTTCTCCCCAATCTGCTGAAAGGGTTTCACCTGTCCACTCGTTTGCAATATCTAAGTATTCAACGCCACCACCGTTGCCTTTCCAGCTCCAACCTAAATATCCTAAGTTGTTTTCGGTACAAAATTTCATAATATGCTCTTCATCAACGTCTCCATCAGAATGGTCATATCCAAACTCTCCTACAATTACGCAAAGGTCTTGGCTTGTTACACCATTTAAATTAGACTCAATTTTCTTTGCATTTCCACCTGCTGAGCCATACATATGAATTGAAAACATGGTGTTTTTATCAGGGTCTGAGTTAAAAACCTCTTGTCCATAGTCGGCAACACTTTTTCCGTATTGTCCCCAGCCTGCTGCATCAACCATAATGGTGTTTTTAATTCCCGCTTCTCTAAGTCTTGGAACTGATGCAGTATAGCCGTCACGCCAAACGTTGCTCTCCCATGAGCCTACCCATTCGTTAGCAATGTTAAGTATTACATATGCCTCATTTCCAATAAGTGCATCTTTTATTTCTATCCAATAATCTGTGATATTTTCGAGTGTTGAAATGCTATCGTCGCCAGTTCCGTCATGAACCTCCAATACAGCAATCATTTCTTTTTCTTTACATAGTGCAATTATTTCTTTTACTGATTCTAGGTCATCCTTATCCCACTGGATTCCGTTAGAAAGAACAACTCTAATTGTATTTGAATTAGTTGCAGCAATTGCAGTAAATGCAATAGTTTGGTCCTTAAACCATGTATGGGCGTGGTTAACACCCCTCATTACAAACTCATTTCCGTTTGCGTCCAAAAGCTTTGTTCCGCTAACGGTAAAACCTTTTCCACTTTCAATTATTGCTCCAGTGTCTCCGGTACTATTGTTTGTTAATGAATTGTCCTTTGAGTTGTTATTCTTATCAGCACAACCGGTACTGAATACCACCATAACAACCACTAGTAGCATAGATAGTAATTTTTTCATCATAATTTCCTTTCAAAACTTTATTAGGCTTACAAATAAATTATATCTTACCTTTAACAAAAAAGCAAGGTAATTTTTAAGTGAAATATGTTAACAGCCGAATTAAAGACAAAGCATAAAAACAAGAAAACCGATAATGAGTTTCATCATTAACGGTTTAATTTTTTATTATGGGCTAAACAATTTTAGAACACATACATTACTAAAAGAACTACAATTCCTATAGCAATTCTGTACCAGCCAAAAAGCTTAAAGTCGTGTTTTCTAATATAGCTCATTAGGAACTTTATTACAGCCACTGAAACTAAAAATGCAACAACCATTCCTATTAAAAGAAGGATTATTTCATTTCCTGTTAAAGCTTGACCGAACTTTAATATTTTAATTGCACTAAGTCCGAACATTACCGGAACTGCTAGGAAAAATGTAAATTCTGACGCTGCAACTCTTGAAACTCCAATAACTAATGCTCCTATGATAGTTGCACCAGAGCGTGAAGTTCCCGGAATTATTGAAAGAACTTGAAAAAGTCCTATCATAAGTGCAGTTTTATATGTTATATCCGTTAGCTTTTCAATCTTTGGTGTACGTTTTTTATTCCAAGTTTCAATTAGAATAAATAAAATACCGTAAAAAATAAGTGCGATAGCTATTACTACAGGGGTTTTTAAATGTGCCTCAACGTAATCATCATAAAGGAGTGTTACAACTGCACCAGGGATACAAGCAACAACAACCTTAAACCAAAGTGAAAATGTTTCTTTTTTTACAACCGGCTTTGTTTTGTCCTTCCATTGAAATGGGAACATCTTATTCCAAAACAAAAGTACCACAGCTAAAATAGCACCAAGCTGAATTACTACGAAAAATAGTTCTTTAAATGCTTCACTTGATTTAAGCTGTAAAAACTCATCAACGATTAGCATATGTCCTGTACTGCTTATTGGGAGCCATTCGGTTATTCCCTCAACAATTCCCAAAAATACGACCTTTAGTATCTCGATAAAATCAATCATCTTGTTCTCCTTATCGCTTTTTCTATCTATATATTATATTACAGGCAATTAGGAATAAATGCCCACTTAATAAAATATTATATATCAACTAGGCAATATTAGCAAGTCATATATTGTAAACATTTTCTATGGTATGAATTCTTGTACAGGGCAAAGCTAATTTAAATAATAAAACAACAAACCATGTCTAAAAAAAGATGTTTTTGGAGTAAATTTGAAATTCATACCTTTTAATCTGTTAAAAACACCAAATATGTCAAATTTATGAGATAAACATTGTCGAATTATTGACAAAAACACAACTGTGTGGTATAATTTTTAGAAGTAAATAAAAAATATTTATTGAAAAAGGGGTGACTTTATGGCAGTTCTTAGCGTAATTAAATTTGAGGGTTTGAGTACTAGAGAATGGATTATATACCGCCATTTTAATGAAAAAATAACTTCAAGTTCACAGCTTATTGTTGGCGAGGGACAGCTTGCTATTCTTGTTAAGGGTGGTACAGTTTGTGATATTTTTCAACCTGGTACATATAAGCTTGATACAAGAAATATTCCTATTTTACATAATTTGGTGAATCTTCCTTACGGCGGAAATACACCATATACAGTTGAAGTTTATTTTGTAAACACTACAGTTAAAATGAATCTTTATTGGGGCACATCTGATCCAATTCAGCTTATCGACCCTAAATACCATATAAGGCTTAGAATTAGAGCTTTTGGACAGTATGGTATGCGTATTATTGACAGTAGAACGTTTTTCACAGAGCTTGTTGGAAGTCTTGGGCCAACAGCCATAAACTACGACAAGGTTGTTGAATACTTTAAAGGTATTCTTGTTACAAAGATTAAATCAATTATTGCTGGTATTATTTTAGACAACAATATATCTGCTTTAGAGATTGCTCCTCGATTAGAGACTATTTCTGAACAGGTTTATGAAAAGATTAATCCTGAATTTTCAAAATATGGTATATCTATAGTTAACTTTAACATTACCTCTATCAACTTCCCTGAAAAGGATTTTGAACAAATTAATCAAATTCTACATGACAAGGCTGAATTTGAAATTATGGGCGACAGCAGATACTCAACTAAGCGTTCATTTGATGTTTACGAGGGTGCTGCAACTAACGAGGGCGGTGCTGCAGGGGCTTTAGCGTCTGGTGGCGTTGGTCTAGGTGTTGGTATGGCAATGGCAAACTCGGCTCCGGTTATGGCTCAACCTAATGTTGCTCCAACGGAAAAAGTTATTATTTGTCAAAAGTGCGGAGAGTCTTCTCCTAGTGGTGCAAAGTTTTGCAACGGATGTGGAAGCTCACTTGTTCCAGCTAAAAAGGTTTGTCCAAATTGCAGCTGTGAGGTTGCTGGTGGTGCAAAGTTCTGTAACAACTGCGGTTCGACAATAAATGCTCCAGCTACTAAAAAATGTAGTGGCTGTGGTGCTGAATTAAAGGATAAAACTCGTTTCTGCAATAACTGCGGAAAACCAGTAGAATAGGGAGGAGAACACAATGAACAAATTATGTAATTCTGTTATTTCAGGAGTAGGGTCTTTGTTAAGCGTTTTCTTTTCACTTATCGTTTGTTATGCGGCATATGGAATATTTGATGCGGCTGATTCTGATAACGTGGTTTTTATCAGCTGTTTTCTTGGATTTAACATTGTTATGATTGTAATCGTAGCCACTTTTGGTGGCGCTATTTCAGAAAAATGCGGAACACCTGCATTAGCGTCAAGCTGGGTTGCAATTGTAATTTATACTGTTATTCAAATGACTAGCACTTTTGCGCACATCATAGGTAAGACAGGGGAAAACTCAGGAAAGTTTTATGTTCTCGGCAATTTAATTTTGGCTTTTGTTCTACTTCTAGTAATGCTTCCAATTTTATCATCTGGAGCTAAGCATGAGGGGGATAAGTAGAAATATATAAAGTAATGTTTTATTTTTAGGAGGCTTATATTATGGCGGATTTTTCATGTCCACAATGTGGAGCGCCACTAGCAGCAGGAACAACATCTTGCAAATTCTGTGGTGAAGCTATTCAACAGGCTAGTGCACAGCCACAGCCACAAGCACAAGCAGTAGCACCAACTGTTATTGTTCAGCAGGTTCCAGTTCAGGCTCAAATGCCTATGGGTGATCCAGAGATCAATCCTTACTGGCCGGTTAAAAACAAGATGGTTGCAGGACTTCTAGGTATTTTCCTAGGCGCTTTCGGTATTCACAAGTTTTACATGGGCAAGGCTGGTGCAGGTATACTTTACCTACTATTTTGCTGGACCGCTATTCCAGGTATTGTTGGGCTAATTGAAGGTATTATGTACCTTTGCGCATCAGACCGTGATTTCCAAATTAAGAACCATGTTAAAATAGGTTAGCTTATAAGTTAAAGGTTAACAACCAACAACTAGGCAAACAGGATTAATTAACTTAAATTCTAAATATTTAGGAAATAGAAAAACCAGATGTATTTTTACATCTGGTTTTTTGTGTTTAGTTATATAGTAAATGTTTATGTAATTATCTATTTCGTTATTCAAGTATGTGGTTTTTAGAATTTGGCTTTAGTTAGGACTGGATTTAATTTAAACATTATTTAATTAGTTCTAAAAGTCTAGTCTTATTAAGGCATAGGCTTAGTTTTAGCTATATTACTTGTTCTAGTCATTGCTTTAGTTCAAAAAGCTTTATTTCTAGTATTAATCCTAATCTAACTATATAACAATTACAAACCATTATTTAGCTTCTTTTGTTTTACTTTTACTATTACTTTTGCTTTTGCTAGCACTACCATATGCTAGACCTAATAAAACAAAAAATATTGGCGAGACAGTTATAATCGATATGTTAAAAAATCCTTGTGCTAGGTATCCAATACACGCAATCGTTATAGCCGATTTAGTCCAATTTCCATTTAAATTAAAGAAATTTTTAATACCCTTAAATCCACGTTTTAGTGTTACAGCAACAAACCCTAAGCAAGCTAATAATGATGGAATTCCTGTTGATGCGGCAATATTTAGATAGATATTATATGCTCTATCGCTTGAACCCACAATCGAACTCAAGTCGAAGATTTTATATTTTTCAAATCCTATTACATCAGGTCCTGCTCCTATCAGCCAGTTATCCTTTAAAACACTCCAAACTTCTTTCCATGTCTTAGAATAGATATCTATTCCACTTACTGCTGTATATCGTGGATTAGAAGCCCCTATTCTTGATAATGAGTCAGTTGTTACAATATAAGCATCATAAAACTTAAAATTACCTGTTGCAAAGATTAATAAAAATACTACTCCGGCACCCAACGCACATATTATTGCCCAGCCTAGAGGGTTATTTAAAATACCTCTTTTCCAAAGCCCATGCCCTGTTTTTAGACGAGTAATTTCAGAAATTATTGACGCAATTAGGACAACAGACATACCAACTATTGCAGGAAGAACATTTGTTAAAAGTCCAACCGCAACAAATAAAATACTGCTTAGTCCGTAGTAAAGCTTTTTCTTTTTATTATCATCATACATTAGCCCATTAACAGACAGTGCTAGAGTCATGGTTAAAAGTGCGGCTAGTGCAAATGGAGATGTTGTAAATCCATTTGCAAATGATAAATTTTGTTCAAAAAGATTGGTCGTGAAAAACGTTGGGATAATTCCGTCAAGAGAATAGAATGATTGAAAAATTCCTGCAATAGCATTAAGTACACCTATGCCAATAATTGTGTCGCAAATTATTTTTGTTTTCTTTCCATCGGTAAGCTGGGTTGCAGCTAAAAATAGACCGATATATGCAATTATTGATATAAGTCCCTCATGTCTTCCAGTTTTTCCGTATAGGGAAATTGTTTTGCTATATGCTAAAAGTGTGGAAATAACTGCTAAAATCAAGTATATTCCCACAAGGGCAATACCTTTATTATCTTTAAAGCTATATTGCTTTTTCATTATTTTAATAAGATATACTAGTATTCCACAAAAGCCTAAAACCATAAGGAATAATGCAGTAACCTGTAAATGCTTTAGTGATTCAGCCATATATCGTAAATCACTTCCAAATGAGGCGTGTTTATTTCCTTTTGCAAAATAATACACTAGTGTACTTAGTGAAATACAAATAGCCGATATCATCAAAAAAACATAGCACATCTTTTGATAGCTTTTTTCCGTCATGTTCATTATAAAATCGGTTTTCTCGTTATGCTTAAACAGTTTTTTAGCCATTTTTAAACCCTCTTCTATTACATATTTTTATAAAATCTCTTTAATCAATTTAGTTTATATAGCTGTAATTATATCATTTTTATTAACAAATGTCTAGCGTTTTAGCGTTTCATGCCACTTTTATTAGATAGCTTTGATTTTTAGGCAAAACAAAAGGGGCAAAACTTAATTTGCCCCTGTTATTTTCGTTAGTTATAGTTGAAGTTAATACTAAAATTATTTAGCGAATTCGATTGCTCTACTTTCTCTAATTAGATGTACCTTGATTTGTCCTGGATAATCCATTTCATCTTCAATTCTCTTTGCAATTTCTCTTGCAACTAGTACCATCTTCTCGTCATTTACCTTTTCAGGTGCAATCATAATTCTTACTTCACGTCCAGCCTGTATTGCGAATGATTTTTCTACACCCTCATATGATGTACAAATTTCTTCAAGCTTTTGTAGACGCTTTATGTAATTCTCATAGTTCTCACTTCTTGCAGCAGGTCTTGCAGCTGATATAGCGTCAGCAGCCTGTACAAGTGCAGCAACAACTGTTCTTGTTTCAACATCACCGTGGTGTGCTTCAATTGCGTGAATAATTTCAGCGCTTTCTTTGTATTTCTTACATACATCAACACCAATTTGAACGTGTGAACCTTCAATCTCATAGCTCAGTGCTTTTCCTATATCATGTAATAGTCCTGCACGTCTTGCTATGTTAGCATCAACTCCAAGCTCTGATGCCATCATTCCTGCAAGGTGTGCCACCTCTATTGAGTGATTTAGTACGTTTTGGCGATAACTTGTTCTGAAACGAAGTCTTCCGATTAGTTTTACTAATTCGTGGTTTAGACCATGTACATTAGTTTCAAGTACGGCTCTTTCGCCCTCTTGTTTAATCTTTTGCTCAACCTCACGTTTAGCCTTTTCAACCATTTCTTCAATTCTGGTTGGGTGAATTCTTCCATCTTGGATTAACTTTTCTAATGCTATTCTAGCAACTTCTCTTCTTGCTTGATCAAAGCATGACAATGTAATTGCCTCTGGAGTATCGTCTATTATTAAATCAACCCCAGTTAATGTTTCGATGGTTCTGATATTTCTTCCCTCACGACCAATGATTCTTCCCTTCATTTCGTCATTTGGAAGTGTTACTACTGATACAGCAGTTTCTGAAACCTGATCAGCTGCACAACGAGCAATTGCAAGTGAGATATATTGTCTCGCTTTATCCTCGCACTCATCCTTAATCTTGGTTTCGTAATTTGAAATCTTGACAGCTTTTTCATGCACAAGCTCTGATTCTAATGAAGATAGCAAATGTTCTTTTGCTTGCTCCTTAGTGAATTCAGATATTCTTTCTAGCATTTCAAGGTGGCTGTTTTTAATTCTATCAGCCTCTTTTAGCTTTTCATCTGCATTCTTAAGCTTGTTTTGAAGTGTTTCTTCCTTTTTCTCGATGTTGTCCAGCTTTTTATCCATTGTCTCTTCTTTTTGCTGAACTCGTCTTTCTTGGCGTGAAACCTCAACTCGTCTTTCCTTGATTTCTTTTTCTGCTTCATTACGTCTTTTGTGAATCTCATCCTTAGCTTCTAATAGAGTCTCTTTTTTAGAACTCTCTGCGTCCTTCTTAGCGTCTTCTACTATACGTTCCGCTTCCTTTTCTGCTGAACCTAAGGCGGCTTCGGCTGTTTTGCGTCTATACTTAATGCCCATTTTAAACAGAATAAATCCGCTTATTGCAGCACCGATTATAAAAGCAACCACACACAAAAGGGCTACTGTTGTAATTTCCATCGGTATAGCCTTCCTCCTTCAAATAATTTTAAATTGTAAAGATACAAAACCGCTATATGTTATAATATAACGGTGATATAAGCTTAGTATACAAAAAAATGTATACTAATATTTTATAACATATTCACGAAGATGTCAAGCCATTTTTCAGTATTATTGGCAATTTAATTAATTTTTTGTCGTTTTGCTATTGACAAATTGATTTAGTGGTGATAAACTTGATGTATATAATTTATATCTATGACAGGGAAGCCATTTCTATATGATATTTAAAGAGATTTTCGTCATCGGCTGAAAGCGAGAAAATATCTGGTTTATGGACACCACCCTCGAGTCCGTCTAATAAACGGCGTTTTATCACGTTAAGATAATTAATCAAGGGGGATTTTGCACTTTTAAAGGCATTTTCTCTGAATTTGGGTGGAACCACGATTTTAGAATTCGTCCCGAATCTGTAAGCCTAGGCTATGCAGGTTCGGGTTTTTTGTTTTAATTCACAAGGTTAAAACAACATTTAAGAAAGGAAGAGGTAGTTATGAAAACATTAGTAAAAAATGCAAAAGCTTTTAATTTGAAAGTTTGTCAAAAGGGTATTATTAGGTGCTTTAACACCATTGCTATTATAGAGAAATTAACCGTAACCACCTCGAATACTTAGTAGGTTTGCTTAGTCGAAGTTAGAATTACAACTAGGATTTATATTGGAGAAATTTACAAAACCAAGTTAAGTGAAATATAATTTAATGAAACCAAATTCACAAAAATTAAAAGTTACACTAAAACTAAAATTTAATTCAATAAAACTTATTAATTTATAGTTGATTAAAATTAAACAGCTCAAAATTAAACAAGAACTAAAATTGTCAAAAAGCGAAAGTGATATCCAAACTAATATTTAAAAAACTAAAACTAAATATAACTTAAAGTCGAAACAAAAATTAAATTAACACAAGTTGGAAGTGTTACCGAATCTGAGACTTAATTTTAAATAAAAAACTATAATTAAGCCGAAATTTAAGGTGACACTAAATTGAAACTTAAATTAATAAAACTTACAGAAATAAAGTTAATAAAAACCAATTTAAGTAAATTAAACAAGAACTAAAACAAAGTTGGGTGTGTTACCGAAACTTAAACTAACTGGAACTAGAATTAAATCTACTAAAACCCAATTACACGAAAACCAAAACAAAAATAAATTTGACTAAAACCTAAAATGACACCAAAACTAGGCGGAGGGGGAAAAAATGAAAAGGCTTTTTGCATATCTATTTTATTTGCTAATTCTCGCTGGTCAATTTTTTCTTTCAATGCTTATATATTTTGCTATAAAGCCTGATGGGTTAATCCCCTCCCAGTTAGCTGTACTTTTATTTGTACCAACCTGCATAGCTATATACTGGTTAAATATTATTTTTGATGAGATTAGTGCGTTGGGAAAGAAAAAATCCTTTAAAACCTATGAGGGAAAAACAATTATTGTTAGAGAGGTTGTTATCCCAAAGACAATAAAAAAAATCCTGCAAGCATTTAAAACCATTTGGATAATTGGCATAATCATAGTATGGTTTTATTATATTTATACTTATTCTTTGTGGATAGTGTTTTAGTGGGGACAATATTTACTAGTAACAATTAAGTATAACAATCGATTACCAATAAAAATTATTAAAACAAACTTATTTATATGGAGGAATAAAAATGATTAATCTAAAATTAAAAGACGGAAGTATCCGTGAAATTGATGAAGCTATGCCAGCAAGCGAAATAATTAAAAATATTGGCATGGGACTTTACAAAGCAGCTTGCTGTGTAAAAATTGACGGACTTGTTTGCGACTTAAGGGAAGTTATCGACCATGACTGCGAGTTTGAGGTTTTAACATTCGACTCAAAGGCTGGAAAAGAAGTTTTTTGGCATACTGCGTCACATCTTATGGCACAGGCTGTACAAAATCTTTTCCCAGAGGCTAAGCTAGCGAGAGGCCCTGCAACTGAAACAGGATTTTATTATGATTTTGAGGTTGAAAAGCCTTTTACTCAAGGAGATTTAGCTAAGCTTGAGGTTGAAATGAAAAGAATTTCAAAAGAGGGAATTGCTCTTGAAAGATTTGAGCTTTCGGCTGATGAGGCAATAAAGTTTATGGAGGAGAAAGGCGAGCATTACAAGGTTGAGCTTATTCACAAGCATGACGACAAGGGCGAGGCACTTTCATTCTATAAACAGGGCGATTTTGTCGACCTTTGCGCTGGCCCTCATCTAATGAGTGTTGCACCAATTAAGGCCATTAAACTTCTTTCTTGTACAGGTGCTTATTGGGGCAAGGCTGAGGACAACAAACAGCTTTCAAGAATATATGGAACAGCTTTTCCTAAGGCTTCAATGCTTGATGAGCATCTAAAAGCTATGGAAGAGGCTAAGCTTCGTGATCACAACAAAATTGGTCGTGAGCTTGAATATTTTACAACAGTTGATGTTATTGGACAGGGACTTCCAGTCATGCTGCCAAAGGGTTCAAGGGTTCTTCAAACACTCCAGAGATTTGTTGAAGATGAGGAGCAAAAGCGTGGATATCTTTTGACTAAAACTCCATTAATGGCAAAACCTGACTTATACAAAATCTCAGGACATTGGGATCATTATCGTGACGGAATGTTTATAATTGGTGATCCAGACGATGAGTCTAAGGATTGTTTTGCTCTTCGTCCTATGACTTGTCCTTTCCAGTATCAAGTTTTTCTTAACAGACAGCGTTCATATCGTGACTTGCCTATGAGACTTAGTGAAACATCTACTCTTTTCAGAAATGAAGACAGTGGTGAAATGCATGGTCTTATTAGAGTTCGCCAGTTTACACTTGCTGAGGGACATATTATTCTTCGCCCTGAACAGCTTGAGGAGGAATTTAAAAATGCACTTGAGCTAGCAAAATATATTCTTGGAACACTTGGGCTTGAGGAAGATATCACATATCGTTTTTCAAAATGGGATCCTGCTAGAACTGATAAATATGAGGGTACTGTAGAGCAATGGGACGAGGCACAGGACCTTATGAAGAAAATTCTTGATAACCTTGAACTTGATTATGAAATTGGAATTGATGAGGCAGCGTTTTATGGTCCTAAGCTTGACTTCCAATTCAAAAATGTTCACGGCAAGGAGGACACATTAATTACTATTCAAATTGATATGCTTCTTGCTCAAAAATTTGGCATGGAATATGTTGACGTTGATGGAAATAAGAGGACACCTTATATTATTCACCGTTCATCACTTGGTTGCTATGAAAGAACTTTAGCACTTATTCTCGAAAAGTATGCAGGAGCTATGCCTTTATGGCTAGCCCCAGAGCAGGTTAAGATTATTCCTATTGCTGACAGGCATCTTGAGTATGCACAAAAGGTTTACGAGAGGCTTGAGGGTTCAGGAATTAAGGTTTCAATTGATGACAGAGCCGAAAAGGTTGGCTACAAGATTAGAAGTGCGTCACTTGAAAAGCTTCCAATTATGCTAACAATCGGCGACAAGGAGATTGAAGAAAATACTGTATCTGTTCGTTCAAGGAAAGATGGAGATTTAGGCTCAATGTCCATTGACGACCTAGTTGCTAAGCTATTAAAGGATATTGCAACTAAGGTTATATAATTAGGCTATAGGGCAAATTTTGGGGTTTAGTTTTTAGGGGTTATTAACTATTAGTTATTAGTTTTTATTTACTAATTTTATTTCCTAGTTCCTAGCAACTAGCAACTAGCAACTTTAAAAGTAAATAGTAAAAGATTCAGTAGTCTGGTATCCTAGCCGTTTTATGATCTGGTATCTTAGCAGTTTAATAGATTAGTATTTTAGTGGTTATGTAGTACTATGGTTATCTATATATCTAGTTATAAGTTATTAGATTAGTTATCAGTTATCGGTTATTAAACAAAAAAGTCTAATAATTAAACAGCTATAATATCTTGCCAGTTTTGGTATGAAAGATTTTTTAAACTTGATTTATAAACAAAAAACAACAACGCTTCTCACTTTCTTAAGGTGGGAGGCGTTGTTTTATTAAAAGAGTATTTATTGTTTATTAATGATAACCTTTGGGTATTAATAAATAATAAAATGGTTTTGGCTCTAGTTTTTGGATTGCTCTAGCCTTAATCTTTCTAGTACTAAAATAGCCATATCTCTTAAATTGTTCTAATACTTAATTTTTTGACCTAGAAACTTCCCTAACTAGATTATTCATTTAGAGGATTGTTTCCCTAGTCCATAATCATCACATATTGGACTAGGGTGGTTCAAAATCTAATCCTCTTAGACAATATGTCCATCGGAGAGTTCAATAATTCTGTCGCACTGCTGTGCAATGTTTGGGTCGTGTGTTACAATTATAACAGTTCGCCCTTGTTGATTTAATTCTTTAAAAAGCTGAATAATTTCAGCACTTGTTTTTGTATCTAAGGCTCCAGTTGGTTCATCGGCAAGAATAAAATTAGGCTCGTTTACAATAGCTCTAGCTATTGCCACACGTTGCTTTTGTCCACCTGAAAGCTTGTTGCAAGGCTTTTTTGCAAGATCATCAATGCCGACGGATTTCAGTGCTTCTAGGGCTTTCTCTTTTTTATTCTTAATCTTCTTTTTGGAAAAGCTTAGAGGAATAAGTACGTTTTCTAAAGCGGAAAAATCCTCAACCAAAGCAAAATCCTGCATAACCATGCCGATTTTCTCATTTCTAATTTGAGCATATTGTTTTTCAGAAAGCTTTTTTACAACTGTATCATCAATGACATATTCGCCATCTTGATAGTTGTCAATACAAGCTAATATGTGTAAGAGAGTTGATTTTCCTGCACCTGATTTCCCTATGATTGCAACCATTTCGCCGTCATTTATTTCAGCAGAAACTCCATGCAATGCCTCAAACTCATTAGCTTTTTTGGGATTGTAAATTTTCAAAATATTATTTAATTTTATCATTTTAATACACCTCATAAATAATTTATTATTAGCTTTAACTAGAAGTTGAAGCTAGTTTTTGTTCTTAAGACTCTCAGTAAGTTGAAGCTTTTTTAGAGTGAAATAGGGTATTATCATTGCGGAAATAAGGGAGACTATAAATAATATTCCTATTGCAATAATTTCACTGGTTTTAAATGAAAAATAATGACTAAAGCTAACATATCTATCTGTTAAACGGTCTGTATAATACTCCTGAAATAAAGAGGTAGCCTGATACCATTTAAAAAGAGAATATAGAAATCTAACTATTAAAGCAATTATTGAGGGTATAAGGATAAGGAAAAATGTGTATACCGCATTAATTCCAATACATTGCTTTCTTGTCATTCCACATAAGCAATATATGCTATATGTTTTAATTTCTTTTGAAACGCTTAATGTTGTGATTCCGACTAAGCATATAATTGCGGTTAATGATGAAATTCCAATGAGAACTATATTATTTTGTAATTCCTTTTTTTCACGTTGATATGTATGCTGATATTGTTCCTTTGTTTCAAAAGCTTGGTATTTTTTTGACGTTAATTCTAAAAAGAAATCTTTTCTATTTTCATCACTAATATCTTCATCAAGCTTAACCATTTGTATATCCTCTCTTATTTCAATATCTTTATTTGAAAAAACTAAGTGGTCTTTATTAGTTGGATATTCGGCTAATAAAGTACATGGTTTAAACATAGGAAGAATTGTACTCATTGTAAGATATTCATCAGGAAGACCTTGGGAATTATCATAATAACCTTCATAACATAAATAATCCATTATACCCACGATTTTACCCTTTACGTTAGACGGAAGATCTTCTGATTTCTTTTCGGAATTTAAATGAGAAT
>JAAZIT010000301.1 GCA_012800685.1 Clostridiales bacterium | reverse complement strand
TTATTTTATCACATACCGCTACAAATTGCAACTATTTAGAGGAATCAATATATGGCCAATAAGCTTTTAGATATTGAAGTCCTGATATAACTGTTAGAACAGCTGAAATCCAAATTAAAATCTCGTTGAAAATAAAGAAATGGAAGCCTAGACATTCAGCAAACATTATTAACGCTAGCGCAATCATAGTAACAAAAGTCTTAAGCTTTCCCCAAATTCCAGCAGCAACAACTACACCGTCATTAGCTACAACAAGTCGGAGTGCAGAAACCATAAATTCTCTCGCAAGAATAATTACCACTGCTATTGCGTCAATCCAACCAAGTGCAACAAAGCACACTATTGTAGCCATAACTAACATTTTATCGGCAAGTGGGTCGAGAAACTTCCCGAAATTTGTAATTAAATTATATTTTCTTGCGATTTTTCCGTCAATTAGGTCTGTAATAGATGCCACACCAAAAATAGCAAGAGCAATAAATATATTTATATCTAATTTAATATCACCAAATAGATTAACCTGCGCCCCCCCAATTAGTAGAAAAACTAAAAATACAGGTATTAAAAGAACCCTTAACAAAGTCAGCTTGTTTGGTAAATTCATTGATAATTTCCTTTCTCGGCAAAATGAAACCGAACAAAATAGTATTTTAAATAAGTAAAATTGGCTATTTAAAATAAAGCCCTTAAACACATAAAACTATTAATATCATTTTTATAATATAAATTAATCGCCAGTTGAGATGCTAAACTATCTTGCTATTCAACTCTTGTGCCTAAAAGGTCATAATCTAAAACATCATCAATATGTACTTTTACAAACTGTCCTATTGCTGGTTTAGCATCACAGTCACTATCTAAGCTAAAGAATATTTTTCCGTCAATTTCTGGTGCGTCCATTGAAGTACGTCCAAAATAACATTCAGCATATCTGTCAAAGCCTTCAGTAACGACCTCAAAGGTTTTACCAATTTGTGACTCGTTAAGCTCGTCCATAATTCTAAGCTGTTCGTCCATAACTAGCTCCGCACGTCTTTCGCGAATTTTCATTTCAACTTGGTCTTTAAATTCAGCCGCAGGAGTTCCCTCTTCTGCTGAATAAGCGAAGCTGCCTAGTCTGTCAAAACGCATATCCTGAACAAATTCGCAAAGTTCTTCAAACTGTTCATTAGTTTCGCCAGGGAAACCAGTAATTAGAGTTGTTCTAAGAACAATCTCGGGAATTTCTTCTCTAAGCTTTTCTATAACCCTAACAATGCTTTCTTTATCACTTTTTCTATTCATTCTTTTTAGCACTTGATTATTACAATGTTGTATAGGAATATCTAGATATTTAACAAGCTTTTCTTCTTCCTTTAGAACTTGAATGAGCTTGTCAGTAATTCTTTCCGGATAACAATAAAGTGTTCTAATCCACTTGAAACCGTCAATTTTGCAAAGCTCTTTCATAAGCTCTGGAAGCTTAGACTCGCCATACAAATCCTCGCCGTATCTTGTTGTATCCTGTGCAACTAAAACAACTTCCTTAACCCCCACCGAAGCGAGCCAATTAGCTTCTTCAATTATACTTTCCATAGTACGTGAACGGAAGCCTCCTCTAATTGAGGGAATTGCACAATAAGTACAGCAGTTATCACAGCCCTCAGCTATTTTTAAATAGGCATAAAATGGCTCTGTTGTAATAATTCTTTTTCCTTCAATTGAAAGTTCCTCTTTTTTACCAAAAGCTTGAATCTTTTTTCCACGGGCGACCTCTCGAATAACATCAGCTAGCTTTGAATTAGAACCAAGACCAACCACAGCATCTATTTCAGGAATTTCTTCTATTATTTCTTCACGGTATCTCTCTGCAAGACAACCAGTAACAATAATTCCTTTAATTCTTCCCTCGTTTTTAAGAGTAGCAAATTCCAAAATGGTTTCAATAGCCTCTTGCTTAGCAGTTTCGATGAAACCACAGGTGTTTATAACAACAAATTCCGCTAGAGCAGCATCTTGAATTATTTCATAACCTTCTGATTTTAAGCTGTAAAGCATTTTTTCGGCATCAACCTGATTTTTTGGGCAACCAAGGGACACCATTCCAACTCTCGTAGCCATTTTTTCTCCGTTCCGTCGTATTTC
>JAAZIT010000300.1 GCA_012800685.1 Clostridiales bacterium | reverse complement strand
TCTTTTTCATATTGTTCGGATATCTGGACTACATAATTCACCATATCCTGATGAACTTTGCGGTGGTTTTCAAAATCGGGATAGCCAATGGCTTGCTGATAGGCCTCTTCATCACGAAAATGATTAATAACATAATCATTCATAAAAGCCAGTGTTTCATTGACCTTTGGGACTTTTAAGGCCCAGTCTCCCGGAGCACGCAGGGTTTCCACAAAATCTGTGACCCGGCGAAAGAGTTCTTCATGCTGGGTATCAATTAGGGGAACACCAAGGCGATACTTTTCTTTCCAAATCATACACGGTCTCCTTTCTGCTAATAAAATAATCCCTTCTTAAAACAATTCGACACTTTTATTATATAATCAATTTCTAATGTTGTGTATTTTTAAATAATAATGAATATTAACAAGGCTAAGCTGTGTTTTTTGTTATTTGCCCCAATTAACTGGTTTTTCGCGCCCTGGCGGTTCTCGGTTTTTTCCCTGCTTGTTCAACGCTCTTTTTTAAGGCATCCATAAGGTCAATGACATTGCCGGGCTTTTCATCCTTGGCAGCAACAATGGCTTTGCCGGCAATCTTATCGGCAATAAGCGCCTTAATTCTTTGCTGATATTCATCATGATACAAGGAGGGATCAAAGGGCTTATCCATTGCAGCGATGAGCTGTTTGGCAATACCTAGTTCCGCTTCATTGACTTCCGGTTTACTGTATTCTTTGGGAATGTCTTTAATTTCGTCGTGAAAAAATAAGGTTTCGATAAGGAGTCCTTCTTCTGTCGGCATAATAGCCAAGAGGGTTTCCTTGGTGCCCATGACGGTTTTAGCAATAGCCACTTTATTTTCATCGCGCATAGTCTGGCGCAGCAAAGCAAAGGCTTTTTCTCCTCCTGCTTCCGGGACGACGTGATAGGTTTTATCGTAGTAGATGGGACGGATGGAGGAAAGGTCAGTAAAGTGAAGAATCTGCAGGGTTTTATCTTTTTCAGTTTTAATTTTTTCCAGCTCTTCATTAGTTAAAACAACATATTGGTCTTTGTCATATTCAAAGCCCTTGACAATATCTGCAGAGGAAATCTCTTTGCCGCAGTGAGCGCAGGTTTTCTTGTAGCGTATCCGGGAATGATCCTCTTTGTGAAGCTGATTAAAATGGATATCATTATCCTGGGTAGCCGTATAAAGGGCCACAGGAATATGAACCAGGCCAAAGCTAATGGCTCCTTTATGGGATACTGCCATAAAACCACCTCCGTGATTATTATGTTTATTGTGTCCAAAAGAAAGGAAAAACATTAGCAAAAAAAGATGCGTAGCTGTTTTAAAATACAAAAACAAGCCTGGATAAACTTAGGCTTGTTGAAGATCACTTTTGCAACTAAAAAACATTGAATGGACTGCCGGCAGGAAGCTTTTTATTACTATGTCTTAGTTTTGTTTATTATACAAAGAGGGTCACGAAGATTGTCAGGTTCTTTTGCAACCTTTGTAGTAAGCCCATCAATATGTTCGTTAAGACTCGGCTTAATCGTATGCCACATAGGATCTAGAATGAAATCGATTCCTTCACGCCGAGCGTGTTTTGCTGCTGGCACAAAGTCGCTATCACCTGCTATAAGAATAATTTGGTCGACTTGCTTTTTATAGGCTAATGATGAGATGTCTAAACCTATCTTCATATCTACACCTTTTTGCTGAATATCCAAGTAAAAGTCAGCTTCAGTTAGATCTTCAACTTTAATATCTCCTCTACATAGCTTGCGCAGGGCGTAATAAAAAATGCGATAAAGATAGTTATATTCCTTATTAACGGGGTCGAGCTCCTTATCTTTCTCTTTATGGTTTTGAATTTGTAAACCTGCAGCAGTATGATATGAGCTCAGTAGCTCGGCTTTCCGGATCCTTATTACCAAAAAGAATGTTTGCTCGTTTCTGGTAAAAGGCACCGTCAACAAGGATTGCAGTTCTAAGCATTTTACAACCCACCCCTAAAAAATTAATAATAAAAAAACCCCTGGTTTCAACACTTCCCGGATCTTGGGAGGTTTACTTCCAGAGGCTACTTTACGATTGTGCAGTTCTCCGACGGAGATTAACTTACACTCATATAATATGCCCCAGGAAGTGGAATGTCAATCATTTATTATACAGATGAATGTTAATTTGTTATAAATAAATGGACTATTATTATAAAAAATACAACTTTATTGAATTTTGTACATTTCCCTTAATTTTTACTAATTATAACATATTAGGAAAATTGTTGCCACCTTGCAAGAATATTCTTTAAGGTGGTTTTTTTGTACATGTTTATCACTGAATGACAAGTTTCGTAGTTTCGTCTATGCAAAATCTATAGAAACAACCCTTTGAATAACCCAAATGCAAAAAACGCATCGCAGGCAAATGCCTTGATGCGTTTATCTTTCTAATGGTGGGCCAACAGGGACTCGAACCCGGGACACCCTGATTAAGAGTCAGGTGCTCTACCAACTGAGCTA
>JAAZIT010000299.1 GCA_012800685.1 Clostridiales bacterium | reverse complement strand
GACTTAGTTCACAGTCTATCATACTGAGTGTTCTTTCTTCCATATTATGTAAATTGCTTAAAGGCCAATGAACAGGACAATATATTTTCTGTTCTATCAAAATTTTTCTCAACTTGTCTCTTTTACCATTTGGCACAAGAATTGGTACAAATAAAGGTATATCGGTTTCATTTAGATGTGGAAAAATTAAAAACTCCTTAAAAGCATCCATAAGAAGTTCGGCATTTGCCCGTCTTCTTTGCTTTATAAATTTCAGATCTATGCTTTTTATTAAGTCAATATCTCTTTCTGCTGCAGAAGCAATATGCAGATTGTCAAGCAAGTCTTCTGCTTCATTATAGACTTTAAGATGTTCTTTATTTTCTATGTTGTCTGAATAAGCAGTTATATAAGAGTTTTTTAAAGCCATGGCTTCTTTACGGAGTTTGATATAAAGAAGAGCTTCATTGTCTAAATCACTATTAAACAATTGGCGTCTATCTTGCCTCCAAGCATATCCACCAGTCCAGAAGCCGCACCATTTACGTAAAGAGCCGAAATAAAAGTCTGCATCAGAATAGGATTGTGAAAATATGGAATGGGTCAGATCACGTATAATAAAACCGTTAAAGTTTTGGAGATCTGGCAAATCGGATGAGTAACCAAAATAATCCATCAAAAACAGGATGTCGCAATCTAGCCTTACTTCTTGGATCAAAGTCCTATTATGAAAATAGACAGGATAAAAACACAATTGCATACCTGCATCAACAAAAGGCTTAAGCATGCTATGACAAGACCAAGAAGGAACCGCAACAGTCGAACAGTTTTGCAAGTCTTTTATTATTGCTTGTAACGCGGTTCTACCAGAAACAAACCACTGAGTTTGCACTGGAAATAGATAGTTTTGAGAGTCAGCTATTGGAATATCCCAGAATTCGCTTCCGATTTCATTTATTTTAGTCATTGTTCAATTAAAATGAAAATTCAATTTGATTATTAGATCTTCCTGTTAATTAAGTCTCTGTGCTTTTCAGGTATTTTTCCTATACAGCTCTATTTTTTGGGAAATTGTCCCACTCATTTAGTGTTATTTGTATCTAGAGTGTCTAGATACGCTTTTCGAGGTTTTCGGATATCATATAAATTAACGGGTCTCTCCTCGCCCTGCCCTATCCCATCTTTTATTAATACTTGTTTAATAGTCAAAAGCACAATCTTCAGATCTTGTAAAAAGGAGATTTTATCAAGATATTCAATGTCATATGCGAACTTGTTATCCCATGATACATTATTTCTTCCATTAATCTGAGCTAACCCCGACAAGCCAGGGCTGATAGAATGCCTACGTTGCTCTTGCTCTGTATAGTATGGAAGATAGCATGGCGGCAAGGGGCGCGGCCCAATTATAGACATCTCACCCTTAAGGATGTTAAATAACTCAGGGAGTTCATCAATGCTGGTCGAGCGGAGGAGTCGGCCAAAGCTTGTGAGGCGGACTTCGTCTGGCAAGAGATTGCCGTCAGTGTCTCTTTCGTCAGTCATAGTGCGGAACTTATAAATCTTGAAGATTTTTTCGTCTTTGCCGACACGCTCTTGGGTGAAGAGAACTGGTTTGCCGAGTTTTCGGCGAACAAATACCGCAATTACTAAGAGAAGCGGTGCCAAGACAATGATGGCAAACAAGG
>JAAZIT010000298.1 GCA_012800685.1 Clostridiales bacterium | reverse complement strand
GTTTCTTTAAATTCAAATGAGAAGTATAATTCATCTACACCACCTCCACTAATATTTTTGCTTTATATATTTCAGGCCCTATATGATATTTCAACCATACATAAAATGTGCCTTTTTCGCTTGCGTCAAACATTACAAGTATTTTATGCTTATCAATAATAGGGATACCTGTTTCAACTTCTATAGACTGATTATTAATTTCTTTTATGATTGTATAATCAGCTGCCTCTATAACAAAATCTTCAGTTAAGCAATTTATTACCTCAATTCCTACTTGCCTCACTTCACCTTTTTTTAGTATCATATTACCAACTCCTTATAGCTAAATTGACTTTGGAGCTCTTTAAAACTAATAACGTCTATTTCTTCTGCTTCTTTGAAATCGCCTTCAACCTCAATATAATCAAAATCTTTGCCTTTTTCCTTGTGAAAATAATTGGGGCCTAACACCTTATACTCCATTTTTTGAAAGTCTATATAAATGAATATGTTTGTAAAGGCTGTCTTATTCCCTGCTTCATCAATTGCTTTTAAATGAACTATATATTTTCCTGACACCATTTTAGGAATAATCCCTTCAAATTTATCAGGAGGGTAGAAACTGAAATTTATTTCTACCCCATTTACCTGCCCAATTAACCTAATCATTCGTCGGTCACCGTCACTGATATCACAAAGGTTGCTCCTCCGTCTACCGGGTTTGGTACTAATGTAACTGCTGTTATTGTAGGAGCTACTGTATCTAATGTCACATTCCTTGTCACCGTTGTTTCTAATCCTGCAGTATCTTTTGCCTTTACCACAATAACATTCGCGCCATTTACTAATGTTACTGATTTGCTAAAGTTTCCAGATGTTACTGTCACGGCACCTTGGTCCACTCCGTTTACCGTAATTGTCACTGTCACCGGACTTGACGTTACATCATTTGTCGAACCTGATACTGTCAAATTAGCTTTATTAGTTTTCAATCCTTCAACAGGAGCAGATACATTTAACGTAGGCGCAACTGTGTCTATCGTGAATGACGAAGATAATAGAGTTGAGGTGTTGCCATCGTTATCCCCTATTTGAATTGTTACTGTATGAGCGCCGTTTGACAATGCTGTAGGTGGCGTATACGTACAATCATATCCTCCTGTTACACTTGTCACAACCATTCCTGAACTATTATGAGTTATGGCCGTTCCACCATCAATTTTCAGTTCTAAGGAATCAATTTTGATACCTGAATCTGCATCCCTCAATTGGAATGTGATAGGTGGTTTTGCGTTTGTTATTCGTGCACCACTTGACGGTGAAGATAAAGTAACCGTCGGTTTTACTTTTTCTAATACCCTTAATTTTAATGAATTTCCTAATGTTGCGTCTGTCCTGTCTTTAACCGTTACATTCCCTGCGTCGTCCGTTGCTGTTACTGTTACTCCATATTTGTTTTCAGGTTCATGCCAGCTCGTTGTGCTTGGAGCTGTGATTGTCGCTTCCCATTTACCTGAAGCGCCATTGTAAGTCAAATCATAATTTTGCCCGTCAATATTAGCCTTTACTGAACTAACTGCCATCTTTCTTTTCCTCCTTATTCAATATATCCTCTTTCAAGCTGTTGTCTTGTTACGTTCTTTATATCATCCCATTTGTAAACTAACAAATCTGCCCACTTTGGCATAATTTCTTCAATTTGAATTTTTATAACTAATGCTTCACCAACTGCTACGGTAGGTTTGCTTAATTCAACACTGTTGATTTTCAGCAATTAATTCAACCCCTTTAAGTCGCCCCAGTTTCTAATTTTAGCTCTTGCTATTCCGCAAAGGTTAGTATCAGCTCGTTCATCAAGTATTGATGTAATAACTGATTGACCTGCATTAACTCGGCATTGCGCTAAGCTTATTTGATAAATATCTTCTGCCCTAATTAGATTTGGAGGAACTGGGTTTGCATTTTCAACTCCCTTTATTACTTTTATAATAATTGACCTAATATCTTCCGTTGCGTTCATCTCAACAACCACTCGGTCAATTCTGTCTAATGAGCCTCCGATGTCTAAAAGTAATGTTTCTAATCCTGTGTCAAGCCATCCTATTCTGCCGTTTATGTGAACTGCCCCTGGATTGACTATAACTTTCATGCCGCCTGCATTTTCTACTTGCAATTCTGTCCCCAATATGCCCCCATCTGAAATAATGACACCGTTTGAAATAAAGCTGCTTAGATACCTTGCGAAGTCTTTTGAGTTAATCGCTCTGTCATATTCTCCTTCTACCAGCTTACTATCAAATGGCATGCTTTTTACAATAATCATGAGTGCCTCCTTTAATTAAAAAACTCGTCTATCCGTCAATACGATTTTTTCAATATAATTTTTCAAATTTGTCTTTGTTTCTCCCAAATGCAAATATATGCTATATCCTTTTTTTCTATCCCAAACTTGATTTATTTCAACAATTCTTAAATCCATTTCAAACCCTAAATCTGGGTCAGAACATGTCACCAAATCTCCTAAATCAAAATCTTCTTTATATTTATAATTGCTTTGCAAGTTCAAACTATTGTACAAAATCTCTTCCTTTGCTGCATTCTTCAATTTATCAACTACCGTATCTTGCAAAAGCTTTGCATAATCCGTATCATCTAAAACTGTCCCATTGCTCAACGTTCTGCTAATATGCGTTTGGTCAATAAACATTTCACGCCTATCCAAGCCTGTATAATTGCCAAATGATAGGCTTGTTTTAAATTCTCCTTCACCCTTAATATATACAACATTTTTATAGCCTCGAGAATTTCTCTCATATTCACTCGTATACACATTGTCAAAATTCTTGCTTAAAACAACTGCATTGTCCGCAACTCCTTGCGTCAAATTTCTACCTTTGTACAAATTCAACGTATAAGTTTTGTTCACAATATCTGTTTCTATCTTAAATCCCATTTCGGCATTTTGTGTCACTCTTTCAACTACATCCAACAAATTACTATAAGCGTTCTCATAATCAATTGTTCCCAAATCCGAATCAGGCTTTGTTCCCATAATTAATCCAGCAATTTTTCTCTCCGGCTCTGTGGGATTTATTGCATTCCTATCAACAATTATACTCACAAATTCAGCAGGTTGTATATTCTTTCTGTAAGCACCCTCCATCACAACTCGTTGACTTAAAATACTCTCAAGCATTCTGCCTTGAACTGTCATTTTGTTTGTTTTCTTTCGTTCATCAGTTTCAACTTTCACATACTCGATAATTCCAATATATTCATCGTCCTGTGGGTTCTGAATTTTATTTCCTTCTTTCATCAAGTTAAAATATTTCTTGTCACAAATCAGCTGAAAGTCTCCAACCGAATTATATCTCGTATTCCACAACAAGCTATCAAAATTGTCCAAAACTTTTATTAATTCCAAATTCTCGTTCAATATATTCACATTCATTAGTCTTGTACCTCCAAAAATCTCGGCACATATTCAAATTCAATTTTCATATTGCTCACATTTTCATCAGCCAACAATTTGAATGAATTTCTCCCAGGGCTCATCCCGAATAAAACTGACCCTCTTACCAATCTACCAATTATATTGCTTCTATTCCCACCTCTAAACAATTCGACGTACTTGTTTCCACTTAAAGTGCTTACCTCAATCACATCCCCAGTGATAGCATCAAAATTTAGCTTAAAATATTCGCCTGTCAAATTGTTGTTCAACATCGGATTTTTTACTGGGCCTGTCATTATTAATCTAATAATAAAACCTGCATATACATCTCCCTCGTTGAACATATCTGAAATTGATTCATCCGGATATGCGCCAAATATCGCAGTAGGCTTAAACACCAGCGGAAATACAAGTTTGCTGACAACTGCTATGTCTGTTTTTACAAGCTCATCCTTCAACATAAATAATGGCTGATGTGCCTTGAACCTCAAAACAAATCTACACATCCTATCATTGTTTTCCTGATACCTGATTCCATATCTAACCGTTGTCTCAGCTTTCACATCCAGTTTATATTGTCCATACTCCATTTGCATCTGGCTTTGGGGATTTATCAATTTGTTTAAAATGTTTTTTCTTGCTTGAATCTGGGCTTGATTCTTTCCTAAAATCCAGCCAACAATCTCAATATCCCTCGGCATTAAAAATGTGCTCGTTACAACTTCACCCACCGTATCCGTATTTGAAACCGACCCGTGAGCGCCTTCGACAACTCCCCAATCCACATGCTCTAAAACAAATATATTGGACTCTTCAGAGAGTACAAGTTCTGATTTTGTGTTCAAATTCTTAATACCAATTTGCATAACTTACACCCTCCTATCCTTCTAATAAATTCTTGATTGCTTTTTTTGTTTCTCTAACAACACCTTGTGCATCCAGCGGTTCACTTGCCGTAATATTCACCGTAATCTCGTTTCTATGTATTTCCTGAGCAACCCCTAAATCAACACCTCTTTCTCTACTGATGGCATCAATTTCGTCTTTATAAACACTATAATAGTTTTCTCTACTCTTTCGATAGCTTGACCCTGTTCCTCCGCCTGAATCTCTTTTCTCATCATAAGCTTTAATTCTTGCGGCTAACGCTGCATCAACCAAACCATTGTAAGCTTGTGTCGTTTGTTTAACTTCATTCGTCAAATTCGCCTGTTCTATCTGCAAATCAAGCAAAGTATTCTTCAATTTCAACGCTTCATCTGATGTGTCTCCGTAAGCCAAAATAATATCTCTCAAAGCCTCTTCTGTTACTTTAATTTGTTCCGTCAAATATTCACTTTTTTGTCTTTGAACATCCAACTTCTTTGCCAATTCTTCTGAGCTTCCGGCCAATTCTTCATTCATTAATTTCCACAAAGTAAATTCTTTCTCAATTATGTTTACTGAATTTTTAACAAAATCATTAACTTTACCCAAAGAGTTGCCAATTACATTAACGAGATTATTCATCGCTTCTTCCGGTTTGCTTTTATTTTCTTCAATACCCAAAGCCAAACCTTCATTGATATATTTACCATATATTTTCATAACTTCGGATGGAGAATGCATATCAAATCCGTCTTTGTCTGTGAATTTCTCTTTAATGCCTTCAATAAAGCCTGAGACTTTATCTTTCAACCATTGGGCTTTTTCCGTCATACCATTCCATAAGCCTTCGACCAGATTCTTCCCCCAAGTTATCGTGTCATCTCTTAATTTCTCCCATTTCTCAATAACTTCTTTTTTCATTTCCTCAACTTTAGTAATTACATTGTCCTTTGTTTCGGTATACCACTTGACGACCTCTTCTTTTATTTCCTTGACCTTAAGCACTGTCGCTTCTTTAAGTTCTTTAGCCTTTTCTGGGATTTCTCTTTTCATAACATCCCATCTTGACAACACTTCACCAGTCTCCCAATCAACCTCATTAACATGTTCCCCAGCCTGCAATTTTGCTTCTTTAACAACATCATCATGCATCAACTTGGCGTTGTTAACAGTCTCATCTCTCGTTCTCTCAGCCTCAGCAATCATCTCTTGAGCTTGCTCAAAACTAATAACTCCTGCTTCGTCTCTCAAATACTCAATCTCTGCTATGCTTCGAACATATTGCTCATTCGCATTCTTAATAGTTTCATCCGTTTGTTTCTTTGAGTTTTGCACAACCTCTGCTGCTTGTCTTGCTGATATTTCCCCGGCTTGACTTCTTAAACTCTCCATAATTGCAAGTTGCTCAACCTCTGAATCTGACAACACCTTAATAGCAGTCTCTGTCATTTCCTTTTGTATCATATTTATTTGAATACGTTCTGCATCCGTCAACTCTCTTTTCTCGTCAGAAGCCTTTTGCAATATTTCAGCAATTTTATCCTGCCCCTCTTTTACTCTGAGTTGTTCCGCTTCCTGATTTTTCTGAAGTCTGGCTAAAGCAGCAGCCTCTTCTTCAGCTGAAAGAACCTCACTTCTTGCAAAAAAGTCTTGCGTCAAAGCTATTTGCTCATCATGTCTTTCTTGCATTGCTCCCAAAATTTGACCATTCATTTCACCGTATTTAGCAATCATTTCGTCTGCCATTTCCTGCGTAATAGTTTGTCCGCTCCAAGCTAACTGTTTTAACTGAATTGAAACCTCATCATTTAACTTCATGAAACTTCCAACCGCTTCCTGTGTACCTTCGGAAATCTCATCATTAAATAGATTGACAGCAGGAATTGCATCTTCACTCAAATTCTTCGAAATAGCAAATGCTGCCGCACCAGCTGCAGCCAATCCAATTGTCCATGGATTCATCAATAGAGCGCCTGCTTTCATCGCTCCACCTAAAGCCCAGGTTGGTGTCGAAACTGCTGTCACTGCTTTTGCTGCCAATCCTGCTGCAGGGGCAAATTTACCAAACAAACCTATGATTGAAGAAATACCTCCTGCAACTTTTCCACCAATTATAGCAACTGGTCCCAGTGCAGCCGCCAATGCAGCAATCTTAACTATCATCTCTTGCGTAGCTGGATTCAATTTACCAAACCACTCTATGCCTTTTTCAATATAGCCCATAAATTCCATAAATACTGGAACCACTATATCTCCCAAAGAGATTCCTACATCAACCAATTTATTCTTCATGATTTCAAGCTTAGAAGCTGATGTCTCATACCTCTGGCTTGCTTCATTCGTCAATGCTGTATTTTCTTCCCATGCTTGACTACCTAACTCAATTGCATCCGTAAATACGTCACTTGCTCCGCTTGCTCTTAGTAAAGCATCCCTTAACATTACTTCTTTTATGTCCATGTCGTCCAAGACCTTGATTGCTGACATTCCTCTATCTTCCATGGACCCAAGTCCTTGAATGAATGCAATAATTGCTCCTGCTGCATCTTCCTGGAAAGCTGTCTTAAACTCATCAGCTGACATTCCGGCAACATCCGCAAACTGACTTAAAGCCTCTGAATTTGTCTCTGTCGCCAATTGCATTTCCACCATAACCTTACTAAAAGCAGAACCTCCTGCTTGCGCTTGAATACCCACTGAAGACAAAGCGCCAGCAAAAGATAAAATTTCTGCTTCCGTCATTCCTACTTGACTACCAGCTCCGGCAAGTCTCAAACCCATTTCGACTATTTCCGCTTCAGTTGTCGCCAAATTATTTCCCAAAGCAACCACTGTAGAACCTAATCTATCAAATTCTGTTTGAGGCATTCCTGTAATATTTGCAAGTCTTGCTAAAGCCGTCGCTGCCTCGTCCGCACTCAGATTTGTTGCTTCGCCTAAGTCAATCATTGTTCTCGTAAAACCCATAATGTTCGGAACTTCAATTCCTAATTGTCCTGCAGCTTCGGCAACAGCAGCTATCTCAACCGCACTTGCTGGAAGTTCCTTAGACATTCCTCTAATTCCCTCTTCCAACATTGCAAACTCTTTATCCGTGGCATCAACCGTTTTCTTAACTCCTGCAAAAGCACTTTCAAAATCTATACTAAACTTAGATGCTAATGCGCCTGCCCCAACAATTGGCATTGTGACATTCTTCGTAAGGGAAGTTCCCACTGTCGTCATTGCTGAGGACAACGCCGAGAATTTATCCCCAATCGTCTTTGTCTCATCTTTAAAAACCTGTAAATCACTCCAAGCTGAGCTAAATCCTTTTTTAAATCCTGTCGTGTCCAACATTAAATAACCGACAGCTGAGCCTACATTTATTGACAATATTTGCACCTCCCCTACAACTTATTTTAGTCCCTCATATATATCACTAAAACTCTTGTATTTCTTTTCAAACTGTATTTCTTCACCGTTTTCCAACTTCGTTCGAATCAGCATGCACGCTTCATTAAAGCAGTAAGACGTATATTCGTCCTCGATGTTCAATAACTCACTGGGAAGTCTATTATACGTCTTACTCATCAAAATCAAATTCAATATCTCCTTACTTTTTACGAAAGGATTTTAATGCATTCACCCCATGCTGCGAATAATTGAATATAAAAACGTACTGGTCGTCTGTCAATTCAAGTCCGCTATCCTTTATCTCCTGATATGTCGGTTCAACAAAGCTTGCTTCTGCAATAACGTCCAAAACTTCCTTAAACTGTTTTAACTGATTGTCCCCCTTAGCTGCTTTTGCACTTGACTTTCCGGTAAACAGTTCATTTGCAGTCGCAAGCAATTGATTTGGAATTTTCCCACTACTAACAAGATTTATCAAACTCGGTCTAATTAATCTCGCCACAAACGGTTGGTCCTCTGCAAAAGGCGGTAATTCTATTAAGCTACCTTTTGCGTATGCCTTCAATTCCGATATGGACGTTGGTTTCATTGTTGCTAATTTTTCCATTTTACTCCCCACTTTCATTATATAACTATCGGCAATGTATCAACATAACTAATTTCATAAGGTGCTTGCCCTGTCTCTGGAGCCGATAAAATCGTATATTCAGAAACTCTAAAAACATTGTCTTCTGAACTTAATGCAATAGGTTTGCCTTTGCAATTCGGATACGTGATTTTTTCATACTGTACAATGTTTCCAGCCTCATTATATTGCGCAGAATATGCTGACAGTTCAAAAGGTTCACCTTTCTCTGAAGACCCTGCAGCAGGTGGCGTATAACTAAGAATCTTCGTTGGGTCTTCTGAGTCAGTCACAATCGTTCCTCCCTGGAATATCTTAACTATTTCCGGTGAAAACACGTTGTCTGTCAAAATTATCTCATTTCCGGTTATCGTGCTCTCTTCCGGTTTCTGTGCCTTAAGCACTCCCTTAATAATTAACTTGACAGCCTCTCGTGTATCCACTTGCGGATTTACCCCAATTTTTGAAGCTGTATTCAAAGCATATTCATCTGCACCTTTAGTCAAAGGCTTAATCGTTACGAGAACGACGTCTATCGTTGGAATTTCTGTTACCTTTCTAATAGCCATTTGTTACCTCCTTATAATTTCCTATTATTTCTATACTGAATATTCATCATATGTCCTTTTACCCTGTCGTCTAAAAATGAAGGGGATTCGTAACCCGTGTCTACAAACATCGGATATAATGCCTTCATGTACTCTTTTATCTGATTCTTAAACGGAATTAACTCACTATATTTGTTTTCCGGCACATAACAAAGTAAATCATAATAATCTACTCTTGACGAATAATTTGCATAATCATTTCCGCCAGCAAACTTAATGACAACATAGGGGCTTAAACACTCTCCAGTCTTCTGATTCGGAAAGTAAGTTTCAACCCCTTGAGCTTTTAACACATCAAATATATCTTCAAATCTTTCTGACATTTTAATCACCAAACCTTTCAAGCAGCTTTTCAAAACCCTTGATTACTTGAGGTGATTCCAGTCTAATCGTTGGTTCAATTATTGCATATTTTTTCTCATTCGCCAATTCAAGCCAAATTCCATAATCAACACCATGAGCTAACTTTATCTCATAACCATTTTTGACAGTTGAGGCTGTTCCTCTTAATCTATTTCTTGCTGCACCTGTTCTGTCCGTCCAAGGTCTATTTTCTTTCATGCTACTCTCAAGCTTTTTAGCCGACGTGTCAGCGTACATTCTAAAAGCAGCATTTGCTTTATCTTCAAACATTTCCAAACCTTTTTCCAAGCCGCTCATATCAAATTTTACATTCATGCAATCACCTCCAAGCTTATATCCAAAAAAGCCTGTTCTCCATTAATATCTTCAATTCCGTTGACCCTATATAGCTGTCCATTCATCATCAGTTTATCATCAATTTTTAGCTTAGAGGATATATCGTCGAACAAACAAACTATCATTGGAGCTGATTTTGATTGCACTCTTGCAGCTTCTCCACCATCAATAGCTATATATAAATTACGCAAAGTCACTTTGTGGAATATGCCCTTAACTAAATATGTCTTATCTTCATACTGGCCATCCTGTTTCTCACCATACTTATTTACTTTATTCCGCTTAAACTCATAAAGCTTTCCGTTCCACAAAATATTACGCCTTAATACATTCTTCTGAAACCCAATATTCCTGTTCATAATCAACCACCTAACGAACCTGAATTATTCGGCCTATATCTGCTTGCTAACCTTTTAAAGTATGAAGAAGTGTCAGCCGTATTCATTCCGCTTATACTTAGTGTCGTATCTTCTGACTTCAAAATTAAACATTCATAAATAGTTGCTTTAATGTCATTTCCATTTTTAGACAAATAATACTTGAGTTGTTCGTCCGTGAAAAACGGAGTATCCTCTTCTCTTAACTCCATTTTTAAAACAAGCAAATCATTCATAGCCGACACCTCCCCCTTATCATAATATTTCTTCAGCTGCTTTGATTGCTTCTATTATTTGTTTCTTGCTTGTCAGGCCTGTAATATCTATGTCGCTTAAATCTGCATAATTCTTCAACTCTTTCAAAGTCATCTTCTCCAATGGTTTATCTTCTTCAAAATCAAAGTCATCTTCATCAAACTCTTCATCAATTTCTTTAACTTTAACCATGGGCTTTTTGTCTTTTATCTTCCAACCTTGTCTCTTAAAAAATGAATTGAAGGCGCCAGCTGTCACCAGCCTTTCCGCGCCTTGACTATTTACAATTTTAATCATTGCCCTCAGTCCTCCCCATTATTCTTCTATTCTTCTTCTCCTTCATCGTCATCGTCGTCGTCTTCATCAGCAATAACAACGTCGGCAATATGCACTTGGTCAGCTGCCTCAAAGGAAGGTAAGTTTATCATTGTTACTTTTGTCTCAACATTCACTGGGTCAGCTTTTTCTATTGTCGTAATTGCCACACCTGTTTCAACTATCGAAACATTAGCAACTTGAGATGCCATTAAATCACTTTCCTCAGGAGTTGTACCAAACCAAGACTTTCCTAAAGTTCCTTCTGGGAATAAAACAAATGTGTCGTCTGGTACATAAGCAAATGTTGCACCTGTTTCATCCGCATATCTCTTGCTATAAACAACAACTCTTAAATCCAACTCATCCAACAAATGCTGATTCAATCTTGCATCATTCATTTGCCCTTGCCCACCTGAAGCGGCAAAAATGTTCTTCTTGATTTCTAAGTTATTTAACAGATATCCCCAAGTCTTTCTTGAGCAAACAGCTCTCGTCGGTCTAACGCCAGTCGCATCCTCGATTTTATCTTGCCATCCTCTAATGTCATTTACAGGATGAGCATTTTCTGTGTCAGCCCAAGATACATCAACCGTTGCCTTGTTTATAACAGGGTCTAAACCGTAATCATAATCGTAATTCTGACCGTTAGCAGTTATGCTAATCATACCAGTTGTCAATGCCATCATTCTCATCATTTCTCTACGTGCTCTTGCACCTTCTAGCAATGCTATTTGGTCATTAAACACTCTGTTGACAACTGAATCAATATATGCCTGATTATTCGTTTCTAACACCATATTAAGCTCTTGACGTAATGCCTCATCAATATACATTGATTCTTTGAAGAATGGCATTTGCGTGCTTAAAGTGCTAAATCCAATTCTCGGACGTGGAACAGCTGCCGCATCAAATGCGCTTGGTTTTAATACGATTGGTAATCCCTTGCTGCCCTTAATCCATTTTAAATCTAAGCCCAATTTCTTATCATCTGGGAATAATGTTTCCCCCAAATAAGGCTGTCTATCTTTCGTCAACTCATTCCAATATGCTGCAAGTTCAGCTGATTTTACTAAATCAAATATAGTCATATTCTTCTACCTCCCTAATTAATCTCTTAAGAAAGTTATCTTACCCTCTAAAGCTGCTATTGCTTCTGTGACAGGCACGACATCCAATCTATCCAAGTTCACAAATCCCCAAATCAACATTGTCCCATTTGCTTCTCCGTTCGTAACATCAACATCATGCAATAAAACACCTTGTGCGTTTGCCCCATTAGCTGCTGTATTTGTAACAACTACCGGAGTACTTCTGTTTACTAAAACATTTGTCTCTCCTCCGACAGGAGTTCCTGCTTTTATTATCTTCTTGCCATCAACTGCTGTAACTCCTGTGTCAGCAACTATTACTCCAATGGACACTTGGTTTTGTACATTGAATAATATTTGTTTCGGCGTCGTATAGTCTTTTTTAATCATTATTTACTTCCTCCTTCTAATCAAAATATGGATTCTTCTTAATTGCAGCTATTGCTGCTCCTTGCTTTTTAGCAAGTCTTTCACCGATACCTTCTACCTCTACCTTTCCTTTTTTCCCACCAAGTTTGCTACCAGTTCCCTTATCTTCTTGCCCAGGCTCTTCTTCGCTAAAAAAGTTAGGATATGTCTTTTTCATTTCCTCCAAAACTGTTGCCAAATCTTTCTCATCAGAAACCTTCAACATTGACAAAGCTACTACATCATCGACATAAGCAGGATTCACTCCCATTTTTATTGCTGTCAATTTCGCCTCTGCCAATTCCAGTTTCTTTTGAGCTTCCGCCGCTGCTTTCTCTTGTGCTTTTAAAGCAGCAGCCACTTTCTCAGCTTCAGTCTTTTGACTGTCCTGCCATTTCCTTAATTCCTCTAAGCCCTCTTTCACTGACTTAATATCCTCAAACCCAAGTTCTTTTAAAATGGCTTTCTTACCAGCTTCCTTTTCTTTTTTAGCTATTGCGTTTAATTCTGCCTGTGTAAACATTTTGTCCTCTTTGCTACCTTTATTCTCTTCGCCAGCTCCTCCGGCTCCGCCTTCTTCACCAGCTCCGCCTTCATTGCCGCCTTCAGCGAATAACTGTAGTCTTAGTTTTTCTAACATCTTTTCTTTTTGCATTTTATTCTCCTCCAATTCATACTCCAGAATTACTGCCTCTGGTCAGGCTACTATCCAATTGTTCTTTACCGTCAGCAATTGGTAAAATGACTTATCTATATAAACATAGAAAAACCCCTGCTAACTTGCAAGAGCTTTCCTCTAAAAACTGATTTACTATTTTTTTATGCTTCTATGAAATCTTCCGGGTAATTCTCGTATGTTTCTTTCACCCATTGTTCTGCTGAGTATTCATGTCCTAATTCGTTTCTTTCATATATGTATGCTGCAGCTTCCCATGAATTTCCTTGTGTCGGGTCCAATTTCAAACCTTTCTTTTTTAACTCTGTTTCAACCTCTTTTTGTAATTCTATTAAGCGGTCATAAATTTCTTTAAATATTAACATCTTTCTACCTCCATAGGATTTATTAGTTATTTATTAACCTATATTAATTATACCATAAGTTATACTGTTTGTACACATTTATTTTTAATTTTTTTAATTTTTTTATAAAGCCCGAAGGCCTATTTTAATTCTATATAATGCCCTGTACTTGTAAACATTCCATCTACTGTTACATCAAAGTATAATCTTATTTTATTTCCTTTTGCCCATACGTTTTGTTTTGTAACTTTACATTCAGCCTTGCCTAAGTACCTGCTACTAAATTCAATTCCCATATCCTTGCTATTCCATAAGTTGTTAGCTTTCATTTTTCTTCTGATATTATTGTCATTATATAAACTTGCTGCAAATTCTCTGTTAATGCCGCTATATTTTTTCAATATGCTTTCTGCTCTCTCAATTTCTTCGTTTGCTATTCCTAAGCTTTCTAATTTTTCTCTTATTTCTTTTAACATTTTAAATCCTCCGATAGTTTTATTGGTTGTTTGTTAACCTGTTTTAATTATACCACAAATTGTATTGGTTGTACACAGTTATTTTCATTTTTTAAAATAATTTAAGGGGGACCCGTAGGCCCCTGCCTTATTGTAATATTTTTGAACTAAATTCATTTATGGTTTGCTTTCTTTCTTGTTCTGTTATTAACCCCATGTCTCTTAAAGCCTCAACATATCCACTAAAGTTTGCTATCCCTTCCATTGTCGTTATAAACTCTCTTTTTACTTTGCCTCTTGTTTCTGTGCTCTTAAACTCAATTGCATCTTTCGTATTCTTTAACATTTCTAATCCCTCCGAATGTTTATTTTATACTTTCAGGCAATTTGCCTTGGTACATAAATTCTTTTCCATTTATTAACAAAATTGCTCCAAATCCAAACCTGTACTTTCCAATTTCAACTGCATGCGTTTTGCTCATGTTACCATAGCTCTTAATTATAAAACCTAAATCCTTAAGCATTTGTTCTTCAACATCGTCATGTGCAAGCTCATATAGTCTTTCGTCTAATAAAGTTGCCATCTCAATATACTCTGGATAAAATGCATCTTTTTCATTTGCTAACCTTTCATCCAATTCGTCGTATACCTTTTCGCAATCTTCTTCGCTCATACTTGCAAGCATTAATTCTAATTCTTCTCTTTTCATTTTTACTCCTCCGAATGTTTTATTTGGTTTATTTAACCTTACATACATCATACCATATACTTTGTTAAATGTACACAGTTTTTTAAAAAATATTTTTAAATTATTTTCTAACTATGCTGGTCGCATTTTTCACCGTACAATACATTTCCCGGTTTTTGCCTCGGAAATATCTCACATACTGAAATCAAGTTGGGTTCTTTAAAGGCAAAAGCACAATCCTTGCAATCCAAATCCTGTATCGTAACTGGCTTAAAATTCCTCATTTCTTCTTCGTAACGTTTCTCTAACTCTTTTTTATTGTTTTCCATTTAACATATTACCTCCTATTATATTATATCTTATATCTTAT
>JAAZIT010000297.1 GCA_012800685.1 Clostridiales bacterium | reverse complement strand
TGATGCTTGTTGTTATGGCACTTATGGAAAGCGTTGGCACTGTAGGAAAACCAATTGTTATTATCATTGGTAATATTTTTGTAATGGGAATTGAGGGACTTGTTGTTGCAATTCAGGTTATTAGACTTGAATTTTATGAGTTGTTCTCAAGATTTTATGAGGGCAATGGAAAACCATTTAAACCTGTTGGCGTTTCTAGCTTTACCAAAAATGATGAAGCTAAAGCTAAATAGATATTTTAATTTTATATTGGAGGCATTTATATGAAAACTGCATTTTTATTTTTAATACCACTTGCTGCTATACTATTACTTGCAGCACCTATTATCCCTATGATTAAGAAAGTTAAGTCTGGAAAAAGTCCAAAGAACGCATTTATATTTAACCTTTGCTCATTTTTCGGATTAATGATTATCGCAACTATAATTCCACTAGGAAATTCTGCTTCTGCTGCCGCTGAGGCTGGTGGGGTTGTTGCCGCTGTTTCAACTGGAGCAGGACTTGGATACATAGCCGCTGCTTTATCAGTTGGTCTTTCTTGCTTAGGTGGAGGTATCGCTGTTGCATCAGGTTCATCTGCTGCTATCGGTGCTGTTTCAGAAAACCCTAACTCGTTCGTAAAGGCTCTTATATTCGTTGTACTTGGCGAGGGTATCGCACTTTATGGACTTCTTATTTCAATCATGATTATATCAAATTTAGGCTAAATTAGAATTATTTTTATACTAAAAGGAGGAATGGTTTTGAAATTTTTTCTTATAAGCGATAACATTGATACTCAATTGGGTATGCGTTTAACAGGTGTTGAGGGTGTTGTTGTTCATACAAAGAAAGAAGTTGAAGAGGCTTTGCATAAAGCTGTTAATGACAAGGAAATTGGAATTATTTTAATGACAAAGGAACTTATTTCTCTTTGCAGCGAAACAGTTTATGAGCTAAAGCTTACCCAAAAGCAACCTCTTATTGTTGAAATTCCAGATAGACATGCTACATCAAAGATTTCTGAAACTATTTCAAAATATGTTCAAGAAGCTGTTGGAGTTAAACTTTAAAGCTTACCCCAACACTTAAATAATAGTTTTATAAGCCTTTTATTACACAATAGCACAACTAATCAATTAAGGAGGGAAACCGTAATGAGTACAGAATCAGAAAAGTTAAGAAGATTTAGCAATGCAGTATATAGCGTCGCCGATAAAGAAGCCGCTGAAATTATTGCAAGTGCTACCAATACTCATAACAACGAAATTCAAAGTGCAAACGACTCTTCACTTGGTGATGCTTACTTTGCCATAAAAGAAGATGTAAAAAACATACAGCAAAAATACATAAAAATTGTTGCAACTCAAGAGCTTAAATCTAAAAAGGTGATTTTAAATCATCGTGAAAAGCTGGCATCAAAAGTTTTCGAAAATGTTAAATCTATGCTCAATGACTTTAAAAACAGCGACGATTACTCTGTTTTTTTAAGCAAGCACTTAGAAAACATTGTATTAGAAAATCCCAAAAAAACTGGTGTTGTATACTTATCACCTAGTGATATTAAATATTCTGACGCTCTTTCAAAAATTGCAGGGGATTCATACACATTTCAAGAAAAGAAATCAATTAAGCTTGGTGGATTATCAGTTTATTATCCAGAAGAAAATATACTATGCGACAATACAATTGATTCAGCATTTGAAGAACAAATTGATAAGTTCCACAAAAAAGCGGACTTTAAACTCAAATAAACCGTGAGGTGATGAATTTGAATAAAATTTATTCAATAAATGGCCCAGTAGTCAAGGTCAAAGATACTAAGGACTTTTCAATGCTTGAAATGGTTTATGTGGGTAACAAGAAATTTATCGGTGAGGTTATTGGTATAACCGACGAATTAACAACCATTCAGGTTTACGAAAGCACATCAGGACTTATGCCTGGCGAACCAGTTTATTCAACTGGAGACCCTATGTCAGCCCTATTGGGTCCAGGTATTATATCTAACATATTTGATGGAATTGAACGTCCATTACAAAAGCTTGCAGAAATTTCAGGTGCATACATTGATGACGGCACTAACGTTTCATCATTAGATGTTGACAGGAAGTTTGATGTAACTATTTTAACAAATGTTGGGGATATTCTTAAAGCTGGCGAGATTTTTGCTAGCTGTCCAGAAACTCCAATTATCGTTCACAAATCCATGCTTTCCCCTTTTATTAAAAGTGGAGAGGTTATTTGGGTTGCTGAAAACGGAAAATATACTATTAATGATACTATTATTAAGATTAAAAATGAGGACGGCGAAATTATTGAGCTAACTTTGGCACAAAAATGGCCAATAAGAACTCCAAGACCTTGTGTTGAAAGACTTCCGATAAACCGTCCACTTATAACAGGGCAACGTATTATTGATACAATTTTACCTATTGCTAAGGGCGGTACTGCCGCTATTCCAGGAGGATTTGGAACAGGTAAAACAATGACACAGCACCAGCTCGCTAAATGGTGCGACGCAGACATAATTGTTTATATTGGCTGTGGCGAGCGTGGAAATGAAATGACTCAAGTACTTGAGGAGTTTTCAGAGCTAATTGACCCTAAAACAAATAGACCTCTTACAGACAGAACTGTGCTTATTGCAAACACCTCAAATATGCCTGTTGCCGCTCGTGAGGCATCTATTTATACAGGAATCACTCTTGCCGAATACTATCGTGACATGGGTTATCACATTGCAATAATGGCTGACTCAACATCACGCTGGGCTGAAGCACTTAGAGAAATTTCTGGTCGATTAGAAGAAATGCCTGCTGAAGAGGGCTTCCCTGCTTATCTTCCATCACGTCTCTCTGAATTTTACGAGCGTGCAGGCTATGTAAAAACACTTAGCGAAAAAGAAGGCTCAGTTACAATTATTGGGGCTGTATCACCACAGGGTGCTGACTTTTCAGAGCCAGTAACTCAAAACACAAAGCGTTTTGTACGTTGCTTTTGGGCATTAGATAAGTCCTTAGCGTACGCTAGACACTACCCTGCAATTAACTGGAACGACAGCTATTCTGAATACGTTGACGACCTTTCAGATTTTTACAACGAAAATGTCAACAAAGACTTTATGTCCGTAAGACAAGAAATATCTAATATTCTAGTTCAAGAAAACACATTAATGGAAATTGTTAAGCTAATGGGTACTGATGTACTTCCAGACGACCAAAAGCTTCTTATTGAAGTTGCTAGAATTATAAGAGTTGGTTTTCTTCAACAGAACGCTTATCACAAGGATGATACCTATGTTCCACTTGAAAAACAATATTTAATGATGATAGTTATTTTAAAGCTTTATGAAAAGTCTAAGGAGCTTGTATCCTTAGGTGTTACAATGGATACTATTTTAGAAACAGATGTCTTTGATAAGGTAGTAAAAATGAAATATGATATTCCAAATGACAAGCCTGAGCTGTTTGAGGAATACATAACAACAATTAATGAGGCTTTCGAAAAATTGAAAGCTAACAATTAAGGAGGGCGGTACTGTGGCAATTAAATATGTTGGTCTTAGCGAAATTAACGGTCCGCTAGTTGTTCTTGACAAGGTTAAAAACATCGGCTTTGATGAAATTGCTAAAATTAAGCTTGACAACGGCGGTGAACGTCTTGCTAGAGTTGTTCAGATTGATGGTGAAAGAGCTGTCCTTCAAGTTTTTGAGGGAACTAAAGGCTTATCACTAACAAACACTGAGGTTAAATTTGAAGGCAAGCCTATGGAGCTTCCACTTTCAACAGAAATTCTAGGAAGAATTTTTAACGGCGCTGGAAAGCCAATCGACGGCTTAGGTGATATATATGCAGACAAGTCTGCTGACATAAACGGAAAACCTCTTAATCCTGTTTCTCGTGTTTATCCTAGAAACTATATTAACACTGGTATTTCCTCAATAGATGCTTTAACAACCCTTATTAGAGGGCAAAAGCTTCCTATCTTCTCTGGCTCTGGACTTTCGCACAACAAGCTTGCTGTGCAAATTGTTAGACAGGCTAAAATTGCAGAAGAAAGCGGTCAAGGCTTTGCTATTGTTTTTGGTGCAATGGGTGTTAAAAATGACGTTGCTGATTATTTTAAGAGAAGCTTTGAAGAAACTGGGGTTTTACAAAAGGTTGTTATGTTCCTAAACCTTTCAAACGACCCTATTATTGAGAGAACCCTTACCCCTAGATGTGCTCTTACAGCAGCTGAATATCTAGCCTTTGAGCATAATATGCACATACTTGTTATTTTAACAGATATGACTTCTTACGCAGAGGCTTTAAGAGAATTCTCATCTTCTAAGGGAGAGATTCCTGGAAGAAAAGGCTATCCTGGTTATCTATATTCAGACCTAGCCTCACTTTATGAGAGAGCTGGTGTAATTGAGGGAGCGTCTGGCTCTGTAACACAAATTCCAATCCTAACCATGCCGAATGATGACATAACCCACCCAATTCCAGACCTTACTGGTTACATCACAGAGGGGCAGATCGTTTTAGACAGAAATCTTGATGCAACTGGAATTTACCCACCTGTATCAGTTCTTCCATCTCTTTCAAGACTTATGAAGGACGGTATTGGAGAGGGCTATACAAGAGAGGACCATTCAGCTGTTTCTAACCAGCTATTTGCATCATATGCAAGAGTTCAAGATGCAAGAGCCTTGGCTTCTGTAATCGGCGAGGAGGAGCTTGCTCCAAACGATAAGGCATTTATTAAGTTTGGTGTTTTATTTGAAAAGTATTTTTTAAAGCAGGATTTTACCGACAACCGTTCGATTGAAGAGACCCTAGATTTAGGTTGGGCATTGCTTTCTACACTTCCAATTACCGAGCTTGATCGTGTTGATGAAGAGCATTTAAAGAAATATTATGACCCATCAAAGGCACATGATTATATTAAGTAAGTATATTAAATGGGGGTGAGCTAACATGGCACAACAGCAGGTATTTCCTACCAAAGGAAATTTAATTACAACAAAAAAAGCACTTTCTTTGGCAAAGTTAGGTTATGATTTGCTTGACCGAAAAAGAAATATTCTTATTAGAGAAATGATGTCACTAATAGAACAAGCAAAGAATTTAAGAGGTTCTATTGAGGATATTTATAAAGAAGCTTATTCAGCACTTCAAATGGCAAACGTAACTATGGGATTAATATCACCATATTGCGAAAGTGTTCCAATTGAAAATTCCGTTAAGATAAAAACTCGAAGCGTTATGGGTGTTGAGCTTCCTCGTGTGTCAATTGATGATGAACCATTGCATATTTCCTATGGTTTTAATCCTACAAACTCACAGCTTGACAAAGCTTATATATCCTTTGACAAGGCTAAGAAAATTACCATTTCTCTCGCCGAAGTTGAAAACAGCATATATCGTCTAGCTAATGCTATAAAAAAGACTCAAAGACGTGCTAACGCTCTAAAAAATATTATTATCCCACGGCATGAGGGCATTGTAAAATTTATTTCTACAGCTCTCGAGGAAAAGGAACGTGAAGAATTTTCACGGATGAAGGTTATTAAAAAGCAAAAAATGCAAAAATTATTAAAGCAACAAAAAGAATAATATTTTTATATGAAACCGTTCAATTGAACGGTTTTTGTCGTTTTATGTAAAAATAAAATATTTTTTGTAAAATAGTTGATTTATATAGTGAAATGTATTATAATAAAAGTTGTGTACAAAAGATAGGATCTAATTATGAAACTAATTATAATTAGATTTTAAATGATTAATTCAGATGATTCAATCATGAAAGGAATTTTAGTATGGCAGACAATCGAGCTTTATTTGGTGATAAAAAAATAGAAAAAGAACTAAAAACCACCTTAGATGACCTTTTAGCACTTGCTTCAAATAATAAAAAAGAGAATGAAGGCAATGCTAAATATGAGAAATCAAAGAATATTGCTAAACCAAAAACACAGATGAAAAACGTCAATCCTTTAACTGTTGAGACTTATGATAACCAACATCGCAAAACCATAAATTCAACAAAAAAACAACATAGGATTTATGATACGACTGTTCAAGTATCTCGAGATGAGCTTAAAACTCAAAAACCTCCTGAAGCTGTGCGACGTTCTAAAAGTGTCGTTCGTGACATCTATAATACATCAGAAATATCAATTAATAATACTCCTGATGATGAGGTTGACGACGATTCTTTTCAAGAATCTGAGCTTTCTATTGAAGAAATGGTTGCTAATGCTGTTGTAAGTAAAAAATCAAGCAAATCAAGGTTTGTTGAAAGAACTGCAACTGAAGAAGACGCTATTCCTGATGAAGAGCTTACTAGAATACTTGATGCAGAGGGAACTTTAGACGAGTATTTA
>JAAZIT010000022.1 GCA_012800685.1 Clostridiales bacterium | reverse complement strand
TACGAGAATTAAATTTGGAGAGGTAGAAATAGGTAACTTATCACCAGGCGAGGTAAGAGAATTAAAGCCTCATGAGATTAAAAGATTAGTTGTTTTAAGCAAGTTTAACCTATTTAATGTAAAGAAATAATGCAAAAAGATTGTAAAAATATGCAAGTGAATGATTAAAATGCTTGCATTTTTTTATGATTTGGTATATAATAACAAAAGTGTTTAAGGGGAGGTACCTTGTGAAAACTAGAAAGAAATTAATGTTTTTAGCAATCTTAATATTCCTACTTTCAGCATCAGTAAGCAGTGCTTATGCTTACTGGGCAGGTACAGTTAATGCACCAGTAGAAGAATCAGATACTATTAGTATTAATATTGGTGAAGGTGGAACAGTTACTACTGAGATAGTATTGATGGGGAGCCCAAATTTTACTAATAAAGTTTTAGTTCCAACTGGACAAGTTGCTAATAGTGTGGATCCTGGCGCAGGTAAAGAGAATGTTGATGTTCTTTATTTTTGCTATGAACCTAAATGGGTTCAAACTGGTGGTGGAAATGGAGTTGGTGAATATGGCTATTTGAGTGTTAAAATCAATAGTATTACTATTGGTGGAGATGATACTTATAGCTATTTGGTTAATATTTATAATGGTTCTGCTCTTGATACGAACCCACCACAAATTTCAGTAGGTACACAATATTCTTTAGGTACTATTCCTTTAGGAGCAGCTTTACCTAATGGTGAGTGGTTTAAATTTACATTAACAGAACCTGCAACTAAAGCCATCTATGAGGCAATTAAAGGAAAACCAATTGTAATACAACTAGAGTTTAATGTTGTTCCTGGAGCTCCAGAACCAGGACCACCATCACCTCCATAAAAAGTTTTAATTTTACAATTTATTTATAAAAAATATTTAAATTTTTCTTGACATATAGTTGTAAAAAGACTATAATGAATAAGTAATTAGTCTTCAGGGCAGGGTGCAATTCCCGACCGGCAGTAAAGTCTGCGAGGTTCTAATTTAGAATCAGATTTGGTGTAATTCCAAAACCGATAGTAAGAGTCTAGATGAAAGAAGAATCTATATAATAGATTATTTTGGCTCGTGAAGATTTCGCGGACTTTTTATATGCAAATGAGAATTATAAAAAGCTATTGTAGGGGTAATAAAATGCTTGCATTTTGTTATATATTGTTATATATTGTATATCATTATAAAGAAAGGAAGGAAACATAATGAAGAAAAGACAAAAATTTATTTTAATTGCAATCTTAATGCTATTAGTATCTGCATCAGTTGGTGGTGCTTATGCTTACTGGGCAGGAACAGTTAATGCTCCAGCACAAAAAGATGATACTATCGCTATTAACATTGGTGAAGGTAAAGCAATTGATACTGTTTTAACAGTGAACGGAGATGGTGGAGCTGCAGGCCAAGTTTTAGTTCCAACAGGACAAACTGCTAATAGTGTAGATCCTGAATCTGGATCATTAACTGAAAAAGTTACTGTAGTTTATACAGTAGGTTGGACTGGAGTTACTGGTGCTACTGGTACTTTAAATGTTGCTAAAGGCGATGTTACAATCGATTCATCTGCAACTCATGCCGGATTAGTAAATGTTACTATTACTGATGCTAGTACAGCTATTACAACTGGTACAAACGTAACTGTTACTGTTGAAGTTACTTTAACAGAACCTGCTGATAAGACTGCTTATACAGAGATTGCTGGAAAAGCAATTGCTATTCCATTAACATTTAATGTAGTGCCTAACTAGGATTGAAATTAGAAAAAATGAAAAAATAAATGTAGGCCTTAGTGGTCTACATTTTTTATTGAATCTTAAAGTTAACTTAAAAAATGTTTACTATTTTTTGTTTGTTTGATATAATATGTGTAGTAAAATTAGGGGTTTGTTATGACAAGAAAAAGGAAACTAATTATAATATTGATATTGGTATTTGCAATGTCATTTTCTATTGGTGGGGCTTATGCTTATTGGGCTGGAGTTATAAATGCTCCTGCTCCAAAAACTGATAATATTTCAATTCAAATAGGTGAGGGAAAACCTCTTAATACAGTATTAACTATAAACGATCCAACATTTGGAGATAAACTTTTAGTTCCACCAGGTCAAACTGCTAGTAGTGTAGTTGTTGCTGGGAAGACTAATGTTGAGGAGATTATTGTTCAATATTCGGTAAACTGGAATGCAGTTTCTGGGAATGTAGCGGGGGCTTTAGGCACATTAAAATTGGTGGTTACTGATGTTAAAATTGGTGGCGCTGGTACTTTTGATTATTTAGTAAATGTTACCTTAAATGATAGTCCTACTTATACTAATCTTAAAGGAGTATCTACAGGATATACATTCCCAACATCAGTTGTTGCTGGAACTCCTTATGTTGTTGAGTTAAGAGTTACTTTAAATCAAGCTTCTAATTCTTATGAGTATGGGGCTATTGCAGGAAAACCAATTACGATGAATGTAACATTCAGTCTAACTGTTGTATAAGATAGGAAAAAGTAGACTAAAATGTCTACTTTTTTATTATTTTTCCTTTTTTGCTTGATTTTTATGACTTCCTTTTGTATAATATAAAGATTTTGGGCAGAGTGATAGAAGATGAAAAGAAGTAAAAAAATAATAATTATTGGAATTATTTGTTTAGTAATGTCATTTGCAGTTGGTGGGGCATATGCTTATTGGGCAGGTGTTATTAATGCGCCAGCAGAAGTAACTGATGATATTAATATTACCATTGGCGAAGGAGCTGCTATTGACACTGTACTTGTAGTTAATCAGGGTTTTACTATTGGTGGTAGAGTTTTAGTTCCTTTAGGTCAAGTTGATAATAGCAATGCTGGAGCAGGACTTATACCAGTAGACAATATGACATATCCTTATCATGTACATTGGACAGGAGATGGTGCTACTGGAGCTACAGGTAGTCTAACAATAACTTTAGGTCAAATTACAATAGATGGATCTACTACGCATGCGGGCTTACTTAAAGTATATGTAGGTACTACACCAGGTGTAAACCCGCTTACTACCTCATATACAATGCCGGATTCTATTGTTGTTGGGACTCAGTATAATTTTTCGCTTTGTGTTACTTTAGATTGTCCTAGTTCACTTACTGTTTATAATGCGATTTTTAGTAAACCAATTGCTATTCCACTAACATTTAGCGTAGCAGTTACTTAAGTATAAATGTAGACTTTATAGTCTACTTTTTTAATTTAAGTTGAAAATATAAAATTTTATTGTATATTATTTATATTTGTGGTATAATGTATAAAGATTTGAGGTGTTGTATGAATTTTCAGATTGCAATTGATGGACCTAGCGGTGCTGGTAAAAGT
>JAAZIT010000296.1 GCA_012800685.1 Clostridiales bacterium | reverse complement strand
TTAAAAGATTGTTTTTAACTATTAGCTTTAGCTATTAAATCTTAAATTTAAACTTTAACTATAAACTATTAACTATCAACTACCAACTACCAACTAGCACTAGCAACTATCAAATAGAGCTTTAATCTATCATCTATTAGCTATTAACTGTAAGCTGTTATTTAGTTGCTAACCAATAGTAGTTATAAGCTTTCAAATAATAACCCTCACCTAAGAATCATTATCTTCATTGTCTTCTTTTTTTCTTCCGAGTAAAATAATGACTACGAAACCAACGGCAGATATTGCCATTAGGGTTATATTCATCCACTTGATTTCGGCACCTGTTTGTGGTGGCTTAACAACTGGTGGGTCTGTTGTAACTGGCGGGTCTACAGTTGTTGGCGGGTCTGTTACTGGCGGGTCTGTTACTGGTGGGTCTGTTATTGACGGTTCATCTATCGGTGGGCGGTCTGGAGGTTCTTGAGAACTAACTCCCTCCGCACTAAATACCCATTTAATCTTTCCCAACAAGTCTCTATAATCATTATCTACTTCTTGATCGAGGTACAGATTTATATTTAATTCCTTTGTTTCTTTATAATCAAAATCTCCTAAACTAAAAGGATATTTCATAGAATCGATACCATAAGAATCTACATCAAGGTTGCCCCATACAGGGCCTCTATAAATAACTTCCCCTTTGTTATCTGTAATTACAATTGTTGTATATTCTCTTAGAAGCTTGTTAATCAAATCACGGTTTTCATCTGTTGCTTGGGTTTGGTCGATATAATCTGCCCAAAGTAATATTTCAACTTCTTCTTTATCCCAATTGTTTGTTATACTAACTAGCTGGCTCCTGCTTTCACCTGGAACTATATTCTTAAAGTTTGCAAACAAGTCTCCGTTATTTACCTTGAAAGAAAACTTATCATCAGGATTTAGGAACTCAACTGTAGTAGTAGTTTGAACCTGTCCCCTTTGATTGTATGAAATCTCTAGCTCTTCAGCTGTAACATTCCAATAAGATAGTCCCTCTCCGCCTATTTGCACCATTTCCATATTAACAATAATATCAGCGTGTTTTCCTTTATATGCTCCGCCGGTTGTTTCACCGTCAATAACAAATTTGTCAAATAGACTTGGTGTAATCTCATTTGGTTCTAGATATCCTTTATAATAAAAATATCCGTCCTCTTCATTGAAATACCAATTTTCAGTATTATAGGTGATTTGAATATTGTCGGTATTTAGATCTGTGTTTATAATCAACTTTCCGTTTTCGTCTCGGCTGTCTCCCCAAGTCTTTTCTACCTTAACACGTACAACGGCATCAATTGAACCAGTATTTTCAACTTGAACAACCTTTCTAACCTGTCCATTTGGATAGACTACTTGCCCTTGTTCGTATACTTCCACAACTTTCCCTTTAACACCGCTAATAGAAATTATGTTAGTCGTGTTGTCTTCCACTATCCATGTCGCTAGGGTTACCCCTGTGCTACACATGAAAACTATTGCAAAAAACACACACAATAATGAATACACAGTTCTCTTTCTCATCAAGTCACCACCTTTCATATGGTAATCATACTAAGTCTAAATCTATTTTTTGGCACCAACCTTGCCATAATCCGTATCAATTGTTTTATTTGTAACTTCATCATCTAGTGCATTAAATGCATCTACATAAGTATCAAAACCGTCCGTTTGAATTGCCTGTGCGTATACTTCAATATGATATTTTCCTAGAAGGTTTAAATCAGTTCTTCCCCAATCAGTTGGAATTATAATGTTTGTAAATAAAACCGCATCTTCACCCTGCTTAAATATGCCATTACCATCTTGAACTGAATCTGGTAAATAGTTATAGTAAATTATAGCAGGATCCGCTATTTTACTTGCTGATTCATCCATAATAAATAAAGGATTAACTGTTGGATAGTTTGCTAAATCAGATAGCTTATACTTTTGTCCCGAAACTAAATTTTCAGTTACAGGTGCTTTTTCAATATCATAAGTATTATCATAATATACAGTTTGCAAAATCTTAGCAATACGGTCTGGATCTTTTACTGTTTTACCTTTATTGGTGTTTGGAATCATCTCTTTCGAACCTGGAACAAGTGGGCCATAGTCTGGATTAAGCATAGTTTCGTTATCATCAATAATTGACACTACCATACGCATATAGCTGTCATTAACTAATGCTGAAACAGTTGGGTCTTTAATCTTTGTATCTCCAGGCATTAAATCTTCACCATCACCTGGTTTTGTTGGGTCTTCGGGATCGCCATTATCCCAACTAGGCTCGTCAATAGTAATATCAAGATCTCCAACGCTAAATACGTTTGTTACCTTTTCAGAATCTGTTAAAAAGGCTAGTGTCGCACCAATGGCAATTGAAGCAATTAAACAAATGCTCAATACACCAGCTAAAATTTTTCTATTTTTAGTCATCATATTTACTCCTCTGCATTTGTTATTTATTAATCAATATAAACTCCTAGTTCCGTGAAGATAACAGGTGCCGAATCTGTTGGTGTATTGCCAAATGTTATATCTAATTGCTTAAATTCCCCATAATCATCGGCAGCAATAGACTGTGTTGCGAAGCCTTCAATATAAATTGCAAAGTCACCAAAATTTTCAACTTTATAAAACTCTTCATTTGTAGCAGTATCCTTAATAGTAACTGTTGTAAATAAAGGTTCTGTTGAATCTCCATATACTTCTACATCGCCGTCATTGTCTTTTTGAAGGATTTTTCTATAACGGAATTCTCTTGAGCCACCCGCTAATGTTGGGTATGCAGTGTTTTCCCAATCAACTGTGTCATAGTCAATGTCGATTATGTCATCAACAGCTGCCATGTCTACAGCTGAAAGAGGCTTACCAGCACCTTCTGAACCAGCAGCGTATACGAAAGTAATTTTTGCAGCTACCCATGCGTCTGTAATACTTCCTGTATTAGTGATTATAGGATTCTTTGCTACTGAAGCTCCGGGAACCATGTTTTGTGCATCTTCATCACCATAACTACCATTTGGTCTTATTGTTGTGTCGCTAATCGACTTAATATCTGTAACTGGTTTTTTGATGTCGCCATTTGTATAACCATAAACCGGAATTTCTGGTCCAGTCCAGTCATCAGGATTCGTGATATAACCATAAATAGGTATTATTATATCATCAGTACTATAATCATAATCAATTATTCCGTCCCATGTTGGCTCTGTTAGCATTGCTCTTAGTCCTTCGCCCTCAGTGGCAAATGTAAAGTTATTCGCACGTCTTTCGGTTTCATAAGTTAGGAATGCAAGGGTTACTCCGATTGCAATGACTAGCACTAATGCTAGGCTTGCGACTGTAATTAGTCTCTTTTTCATTTTTAAACTCATTTTCTTTCCTCCTAAATTTAATTGTTGTCGGCACCGTTTGACGGTGATTCTAATGATGTCTTTGAGTTCTTTTCGGACTCATTGGGAGTTTCGTACGCAAGCTCATCTTCTGACGATTTTTTCTTTTGCTTTTTAGGTGTGCTTTTTCCTAATACTATAGATAGTATAACTATCACAGCTATCACAACAATCGCAATAGCTTTACCATAGGTACTATTAGTCCATATTATAAGATAACCTAAATACGGAATACAAAATCTGACCTTTCCTAGGACGTTATCATAAGTGGTTGGCTTGTCTGCTGTATTATTAGCGATACCTTGAGTTGTTAATTTCTTAGTGGTATCGTCTTTTGAAATAACTCTATGAGTTAATAAGGTTAAATTTTTATCTCTTATAAATGTAATATCGTCCCCAACATTGATTTTATCATAGTCTGTGGGAAATATTACTATCAAGCTTCCTACAGGAAGATTAGGCTCCATTGAGGGAGTTACCACCGCTTTCATTTCCGCCCCAAAGGCTAGTTTTAGAACTAGTACCGTTACTATGGCAACAATAAGAAACACAATTAGTATAGTGCTTAAAATGTCTGCTACTTTTTTCATGATATCTCCTCCATGGATTTTCTATTAGGTGGTTTATGATAAGCTTTAAGATGTTTTTTCAAACCTCTAGGTAGCCTCATAAACCCTTCCTAACAGAAATTTTTTGCCAAGTTTAATTAGTCGTAATATGTTACTGTAATTCTAGCATATCCTGGTTCGTATGGGGCAAGCCTACTTGGGAGTTGTACCTCTGCAAGATTAATACAATACAAAAATACTGCATTTCCAAGTACAGTTACAGAATTTGGTATTCTTACTGTACCTCCTAAAGAGGTACAATTACCAAACGCATTAGCACGTATCTCAGTTACCGTATTAGGTATGCTAAGGCTTGTAATACCAGTGCTTGCAAATGAATTCGAACCAATAGTTTTTACTTTAGAACCAAAAGTTAGTGAACTAAATCCAGCAACACCAGCAAATGCTTGATCCCCGATATCTATCACTAGATCAGGTATATTTAGACTTCCATTAAATCCACATAAATAAAATGATTGATATCCAACGGTTTTTAGGTTAGAACCAAGAGTTAACTTACCTTTAAAGGTGCATCGATGAAATGCATTGCCCTCAATAATTTCTACCGAGTCAGGTATAACTAAATCTCCTATAAAACCACAGTTTCTAAATGTGTTCCATCCGATAGTCTTAAATTCAGCATTATTTGGAAGACTTAATATTCCTCCTTCAAAGGCTTTTCTACTGTTACCCCCGTTATCAAACGCATATGAATTAATAGTTTTAACTGTATCAGGTATAACTAAATTTCCAGTAAACTTACACTCAACAAACGCCCCGATGCTAATAGTTTCTAAGCTATTCCCAAGAGTTAGCGTACCAGTAAAGCCACACCCCTTAAACGCATATGAGCCAATAGTCTTAAGGTTAGGTGGAAGTTTTAATTCACCTATTAATCCTGACATATTAAATGCAGACACTTCAATTTCCTCAAGAGAATCAGGGAATTGAATTCCAGTTATCCTTTCATCACCTGCAAAAGCATAACCATAAATTATTTTTATCCCATTAGGAATTCTTATTGTAACACCATTTAAGTCTTCATCTTTATATATAAAACTATTTGTAGTATTACGACCATTTTCATCACCTACCCCTGTTACCTTATACGTCTTCCCTTTATCAATATGGGTATCTTCTGTTTCTCTAATACCGTCCACTTTAGATGGAATATCAATAATTGTTGATGAGCCTAAGTATCCAGTAACTGTAACCTCACCATAATATTTAACACCATCGTCACCCACAATTGGTGTTTCATATTCCACAACTTTCTCCCACGTAAATGGAAGTGAAACCTTAATAGTTATAATAAAGGTATCAGAACGTACTATACCCTCTTCTTCGTAGGTAACTTTTACTGAACGTTCCCCATTCATAGATGGGTCGAACGTCTCAGGGTCGAGTTCGTAATCATCACTATTAAGCTTAACTTGATTTCCGTCATCATATACAGCGTAAACATCAAGCGAACTTGTCTCTAATGTTTCTGTTTCAACAATCTTAGGTCCTCTCCATACCGCTACAACAGCCGTAAGCTTTCGATCACGTTTTAAAATGTTTGTTAGCTGAGCTGTATGAGTTGTTGAGGATTGTTTTTCTTTTATGTTTGTAAATTTAGTTTCTAATTTTAAATCCGAATACGTCAAGGTTACAACATTATCATCATCTTTAACTTCATAAGGTGTTACTATGTATTCTGGGGCTCTTGTATATCGTAACGTGTCAACCTCAGATATCCGATATTTTCCCACAGGTAATCCACTAAGGGTTACTGACTGTTCAATATATTTTTCACTTGGATTTTTTTCAATAAAATCTTCCACATACTCTTCACTAAAGGTTATTGATTTATAATAGGTCTGTCCTGTTTTATCATTTTCAACCTTAAATATAAAAGTGGGATTTCCATGTGCAAATACAATATCTGAGATTTTTATTCGCTTTATTATCTTTATCTCACCAGTAACCTGTGGGTC
>JAAZIT010000295.1 GCA_012800685.1 Clostridiales bacterium | reverse complement strand
TAAAAATATTCCCGTTAAAAAGTTACTACGGTATTTCACAAATTCATCCTTAGATGAAAGTTATGCTGGGGCAACACAAAAATGGTTTGAATATTTAAAAATAGATGTATCTGAAGATATGGTCAGTCTAATAACAAATGGCGGGCAGAACGCACTCGCCATCATTTTAACAGCTTTATTCAAACCTTCAGACACTATAGTTGTGGATGACTTCACATATTCTAATTTTATTGAATTAGCTAAAACGTTACATATTAAGTTATTGTCAATTTCACAAGATGACGAGGGGATGAAGCTTGATCAGTTGGAAAATATGTTGACAACGCATATGGTTGCAGGTGTTTATGTCATGCCTTTTCGGTCGAATCCCACTAATGTTGCCATGTCTATTACGCGGCGCGAAAAGTTAGCAGCGCTAAGCATTAGCCATAATTTTTTAATCATCGAAGATGATTACTTACGATACTTGGATGTTGAAAAAACGAAAGCCATAATTAACTTGGCACCGAGTCATACAATCTACTTATCTAGTTTCTCTAAAATAGTTGCTCCAGGAATTCGCGTAGCGCTGGTATTGTTTGATAAAAAGTTTGAGCAGAAAATAAAGCATTCATTCACAAATCTTAATTTACAGGAACCAACCTTAGATTTTGAAATTATTAAGTATTTAATTAACCATGACTTTGTTTTAAAGATAATTGATAGCCAAATGAAGCAGATAAAAACTAGTTTAACTTTATTTGAGAACGTCTTTGAAACAAAGGCGCCGTTGAGTCCATTTCAATGGGTTAAGATAGATTCTGCAATTAATATTAAACAAGTGAAAGAGCGTCTGGACAAGCTAGGAATACATGTATTGTACAGCCCGCAGTTTCAAGCAGGTGGTTGGAAATCAAATAACAACTATTTTATTAGAGTATCGATAACTGCCATTAATGATTTAGTAAAACTAGAAAAACTGTTGCTAACCATTAAACGTACGATTTCGTCGAGCTAAGCTTATAATCCGTGTCATTGATTTTGAAAAAATAAAGATAAAACAAAGAGAATATGCTAGTCACATATTCTCTTTGTTTTATTAATTGCGGTGTCATTGTCACTTTAGGGAAAAATGACTGAGACTTGATTTGTGTTACAAAAATTATTTTACCTGGTAAGCAGCCAGTATACGACTTCTAATCAAAATTTCGGCAATTTCAGCTGGAGATTCAGGATCATCTTTTTGTAACCAATGACCAATAATGCTAATGAGCGAACTAATTAATAGATCATGTGTATAGTCACTGGGAATAACTTCATTACCATCTTTAAAAATATTTTTGTAATGTGAGTCAATTTGTTCATCAATCAAATGACGTAACTTATACACAAATTGTGAATCACCATTTTTTGAGAGGAGTGTCTTAAGCGTGAAACGGTTTTTATCGAGAAAATCAAAAGACTGAATGAAGCTACGATACGGTGAATAGGTATCTAACTCAGCCGATAGTTTATTATTATCAACATCGTCTAGCCAAGATATTGTCTTATCTATATTAATTTGCATTAGTTTTTCCATATTAGTTAGTAAATAGGTCTCAATTTTTTCTAATACATCGTATTTATCAAGATAATAAATATAAAAAGTGCCACGACTTAGTTTTGCTGTTCGTGTGATGTTGGAGACGGTTAAGTTATTGAAGCCTTTTTCGCTCACTAATTTCACGAAAGCGTCCATAATTCGTTGCTGTGTTAATTTATTTTTTTCCTGCCGATTCATACTATTCTCCTCATAAAATTAGACAAATCCCTTAGTACTTGTACATTGATTTATATATAACCAATGCTAATATAAACTATAGCTACAAAAAAAGCAACACGTTGTTAAAAAAGGGGAGTAACATGCTCGGAATAGAATGGAAAAAAATATGGAAAAATAAATTTATGGTGGTTGTTCTAATTGCTATTGTGTTGATTCCGTCAATTTATGCGATTGGGTTTCTGAAATCGATGTGGGATCCTTATGGCAAAATTAAAGATTTGCCCGTGGCAGTTATCAATGAAGACAAATCTGTGCATTACCAAGGAAATAAATTAGCAGTAGGAGCTAAGTTAAAAGATAATTTAGCGGATTCAGATGCGATGAAGTTTAGTTTTCCATCGCAAAAAGAAGCTAAAAAAG
>JAAZIT010000294.1 GCA_012800685.1 Clostridiales bacterium | reverse complement strand
CTACCTCTCTAACCTCACTTGTTGGGACATAGCTTCCTTGAATACGCTTAGGCTTTCCTATACCAACTGGCTTATATAACATATCACCATTTCCAAGAAGCTTTTCTGCTCCACCCTCATCAAGAATTACACGAGAGTCCATGTTATTTGAAACTTTAAGAGCAATTCGGCTAGGAATATTTGCTTTTATAAGTCCGGTTACAACATCAACTCTAGGAGATTGGGTTGCAATAATTAAGTGCATTCCTGCTGCACGAGCAAGCTGTGCAATACGGCATATAGATTCTTCAACTTCCTTAGGTGCTGCCATCATTAAGTCTGCAAGCTCATCAATAACTATAATAATCTGTGACATTTTTACCATGTTCTCTTGAGTTTGTACAAGCTTATTATAATCCTCAATATCACGAACTCCGCTTTCAGCAAAAATATTATATCGCTTAGTCATTTCTGTAACAGCCCAGCCTAACGCACCAGCTGCTTTTCTTGCCTCTGTAACAACAGGTATTAACAAGTGTGGTATTCCGTTATAAATAGGAAACTCAACCTGTTTAGGGTCAATAAGAATTATTTTCACATCTTCTGGTGAAGCGTGGTAAAGAATATTCATAATAATCGAGTTAGTAAATACAGATTTACCAGAACCTGTAGTACCAGCAATCAGCAAATGGGGCATTTTCGAAATGTCGCCCATGATAATTTTACCCTCAATATCCTTGCCCACTGCAAAGGTTAATTTACCCTTGCTCGCTCTATATTCGTCACTATCAATAAGCTCTCTAATCGAAACCATGTCTCTATGCTTATTTGCAATTTCTATACCAATAGCAGCTTTTCCAGGTATTGGAGCTTCAAGTCTAATTCCCTCTGCTGCAAGGTTAAGTGCAATATCATCTGCAAGCCCTGTGATTTTACTTACCTTAACCCCTGCCGCTGGCTGAACCTCGTATCTTGTAACAGATGGGCCTCTATGTATTCCAACAATACGGCTTTGTACTCCAAAGCTTTGAAGTGTTGAGGTGAGCGTTTCGGATTTATTTTGAATTTCATTCTCAATTTCGCTTTTATTTGTCTTACTTTTTCCGTATTTTAAAAGTGAAACAGGTGGTTCTTTATAAACAGGAGTAGAATTATCCTTATCAAAAAATGTTGTTTGACCATCATTATCAACATAAAGAGGATTAATATCAGGTACTTGATTATCATCAGGAAGAGCATTTTTTATTATCTCGGCAAGTAACTTGTCCTCACTCTTTTTGGAAGCACGTTTTTTCTTGGTAACTACTGTGTTATTAGCGTCACCCAAACTCTCATTACTAGAACTAGAACTAACAAGTACTTTGTCTAAGTCGTTTACATCATTAGGATTTGTATCAATTGTAATTTTTCTTTTTCCCTTAGGGCTTTTAATTGGAAAAGGAAGAATAATGTCAAGCTCATCAATTTTATCTTCTACGTTGTCATTAGATTCATCATCTAAATCATTAATAATAGGCTTGATTTTTGGAAGTGGTGTAACTTTTACTTCCTCATCATTCTCATCATCTTGTATGTACTTAGCAACATCAACTCGTTTATTTTTACGTTCAGATTTTGGAATTTTTTCAGGTGCGATTTTAGCACCTTTTTTGTCCTTATCATTTTCTTGACTTTCAGCCAACGCACTAACTCTTTCAACTTGATTTTCTTTTACTGCTGAATAGCCTTTTCTAAATGGCTTTGTTATTATATTAAATAAATCAATTAGAGTCAAATTGGTAAGGAGCATTATAAATATAAACGTAATTAAAATTATTATAATTGCTGCACCAGTTCGTTTAAATAGTGCTAGTAAAGGCCAGCCTAATAGCATGGAGCAAAGTCCGCCTCCACGAAGCCTAGTACCGTCATCTATAAGTGATGTCATCTTTTCAAGAAGTGTAGCACCCTTAATAGAACCCACTGCTATTATTTGTGCAATTCCACTTGTTAAGAGAATTAGCATAATACCCTGCATAATTTTTGTTGCAACTGCGTTTTTAGATTTGTCTCTTGCAAGCATAATTGAAACATATATTATTTCAGGTGCAACAAGAAAAACTGATATTCCAAACAACCCACGCTGACAGGTGT
>JAAZIT010000293.1 GCA_012800685.1 Clostridiales bacterium | reverse complement strand
TGCTATAGTAGTAATGTGTAAAATTAATTGGTGAAATTTTAAGTATAAAAATTATCAAGTAAAAGCTAAAATATTTTATATTATTTTAATAAATAATACGATTGGATATCAAAATTTTATCTTACTTTAATACTTAACTACTTGACAACTCAATTACTCAACAACCTTAACATATTCCTTTATAACAAAAGCTTCTTTTCCATCCACATCAATTTTGTACCATTCGCCAGAATCACCAGTAACATTTATTTCGGTTCCCTCTGGTAAAATTTTTAAAATTTCATCAACAGTTGAAGCTCCTGCTCGTGCATTTACGTTAGCAGTTGTTTTCATTTTTACTGGATATCCATCTTTACTGTCTGGATTTTCAGTGCTGTCTGTAGTTGGGGTATTTGTTGAACTTGGTGTTGTTGTACCTTCAGGTACAAAACCAGTACTATTAGAATCAACAGTTGTCGTTGTTATAATTGATTTATTACTTTCAATATCATGAAAGCTACAGCTAGATAACAATAAAACTGCCACTAAAGCACTTGATATTAATAAGATACGTTTCATAAAACACCTCCGAAAGTGCACACTAATTTAGATGACAGTCACAGTCATCATCGCCGCAGTCACATTCATCAAGGTCAAACATTTCTTCAATACGCTCCATAAACAATGCTCCGATTTTTTCAAATTCATCATCATCGTCAATCGAAATCATTATATCTTCGCCATTCTCATCTTTTGCAGCTTTAAGAATAACAAGCTCACCATCATCTTGGAGCGTTGCATCTGCATCCTCTCCATAATAAGGTGTAAGTGCGTAATAATCCTGTTCCTCAACCTGCATAGCATCAAGCATTTCAAATGTTTGCTCTTTTCCATCTTCATCAACTAGTGTATAAAGATCAACTGTATAATCTAACTCTTCTGACATAAAGTTACCTCCATAAATAAAAATAGTCGGATGCATGAACAAGCTTAGACAAGCGTTTTAGCACCACAACACTTATATTATATAACACTTTTAATTCAAAGTCAAGTGACTTTAAGTAAAAGTAATATTAAATAATTTATTTCAAAGTTTTTTGTAAAAAACTGTTGACATTGCACAAAGAGTGTGGTATAGTTTACTTAAGGAAAAGAAAAGATGAAATGAACGTTTCTAAAGCCTAAGAAGGTTTAAGGAATAAGTAGAGAGTAAACTTTCTAATCCTTAATCGAAGGCAAATTCGGAGAAACTTTTTAGCATTAAATGATTCAAAGAAAAACCCTAAAGCAAAATCTTAGTTTTACAAAAATGTGAAAAAAGCCGAATAAACATAATGTTTAGCCTAATTTATACGAAGGAGGCGAGTCCCATGGCAATAGAAGAAACAACCTCGAGTATCTGTGACGGCTCGATGAATTTAAACTAACGGAGTTAACGCAGGTGAAAGATGCAATACTCAGACCTAAATGGTTAACACATGAATTCAGAGGGCTGATATCGGAAAGATTTATCAGTAAACCATAAAATATACGGATGCTCAAAAATCAAATATTCGAAAGTATCGAATAAGTTTTTTAACAACTTGAGAAATTGTTAATCAACATCTAAAATTGAATAGCTGTTAATTGCAACAGATACACGGTTTGTTATTAAATCTTTATGAAGGGACAGATTCAAATGTTCAAGTTAAAAGGTCTAGTAATTAAATAACGATTGGAGAGAGTCCCATGTACTAATTTGCTTAGGTTCAATGGAATTGAATTAAAATTACGCAGCTTTATTAGAGCTTTAAATAAAATGATATAGATTTCTAAGAGGAGGGTGATTGTCGTAAGAATAATCACTAGAAGATTGAAATTCTAAATGAATGGAGTGAGTCCACCTAGAAGTTTAGTATACCGCTGAAAAGCGGTACAGCATGATCATTAAAGTTTCGTACATCTTAGAGATAGCTTCAAAAAGATGTCAAATAAGCGAAAGGAAATAAGTCCGATGAAGAACTAAAGTTAAGATATATTGAAATTTGTTTATAGCGTATTTTTAGTAAGTAAAAATTTATAAATATAAAGTCAAGCATAATTTCTTAACAAAATTAACTTAATAGCGATTTATAAAATATAGTTTCAAGGAGTGGTGCATATGAAAGTGACCACATGGCGTATGAATATTTAAACGATAGGAGTGAGTCCACCAGGAACTTAATTTTAGCGAACTTATTTTAATAAAGTACGTTTTTACAAGCAAATAGCAAATGTAAATTAAGTATATAAAAGTACTGATTAGAGGAGTAGTGAAAACTGCTCCTCTTTTAATTATAAAGTTTTGTGGTTTGTTCAATTTGGTTTTTTAGCTATTAAATAATATTTAGTATGATTTTATCTTTATAGTGACTGGAAACTTTTTATTAGCTCCCTGTTAAATAAAAAGTTGAAAAAACCATATATGAGACTTTGACAATAAGATTGAATTTAGATAATAGATGATAGTCAATAGATGATTAAAGACTAGAAGCCGTAATACTAGGTAACTGAAGTTAAATTTAAATACTAAAGACAAAGTGCTAGGATACTAAAATTAAAGATTAGAGGTTAATATATAAGACTATCATAAAACATTAACTAGTCCAAAACTAGAAAAATTACTTTAGTTGTTAGTTACCTTAGTTACCAATCTGCATAACGCTGCCGAAAAAAAATTGATTGGAAAATTTTGAATACAAAAGAGCTATAAAAATCAATACTTTTAAAATAATTTAAAATCTCGATTTATAATACTAATAATTTAAGAAGTGCTAATCCATTGGCTTTTCACCACAAATGAGATTAGGCATAGTATGTAATATCGGGAATAATAATTCGGCTCTGCGACATATGCTGAGAGTGGCACGTATGTGTCCACAGGGGAGCTTTCAGCATTTTAACTGAATTGTTATACCGTATTTATAGATTGCCTCCGTAATTATTTGCGGAGGTATTTATTTTTAAAATTAAAAAGCTTGACGAAATAAGTAAATCAGTATATAATTACAATGATAATATATAGATTTATGGGGGACTAAAATTGAGTACTATTGTTTCTGCATCACTTTTAGGATGTGATTTAGCTAATTTAAAAAGCGAGGTAGCTCGTGCCAAAAATGCTGGAGTTGATTGGTTGCACTTCGACGTAATGGACGGCAACTTTGTCGACAACATAAGCTTTGGACTTCCTGTTCTCAAATCACTAAATAATGCAACGGATATGTTTATTGATGTGCATTTAATGATTGATTCGCCTGAAAGATATGTAGATAAATTTGTGGATTTCGGTGGGGACATTATTACCTTTCATTTAGAAGCCACTAAAGTACCGGAAAAAGTAATATCTATTATAAAAGATAAAAATGTAAAAGTAGGTATATCAATTAAACCTAAAACTCCTGCTAGTGCTGTATATAAATATCTTGATAAGGTGGATATGATTTTAGTAATGACAGTTGAACCGGGATTTGGAGGACAATGCTTTCTCCCCAACACCTTAAACAAGGTTAAGGATATCCGAACTAAAATCAATGAACTAGGCTTAAATGTCGATATTCAAGTTGATGGTGGTATAAATGACATAACCGCCCCACAAGCTATTCAAGCTGGTGCTAATGTAATTGTATCAGGCACGTACATTTTTGCCGCCAAGGACATGGCTGCTGCTGTTAAATCTATTAGATAACACCTTGCTCTTTTAATTACAAAAGCTTTCTCCTTATATAATAGCATAAAGTATAAAGTATAAAAAAGTTTATTATCTAATTAAGATATAAATACAACACAAAGCCCTTGATTTTTATAATCAAGGGCTTTGTTGGTTTCTTTAATATATACTTTATACGTTTTTTGATTCCATTTAATAATTGTAATGGAGTATGATAGTTAGAATATTTCTACTGGAATAACTAACTGTACTATAAGCTCCCGAATTCAAGGTTTGTGAACCTGTTTCGCTTTTAACTTCACTTAGCATTTCAAAAATATTTTCAGTACCGTTAACAGTTTCAACAAAAACATATTCATTAACGTCTTCATATGTCGAACTGTCGGACAATTTTATTCTAACACAATTTTCATTGCCATTAACCGCTACAATCATTTCGGATTTTAAAAGACTGGCTGCACCCTCAACACTCGACGCAACAAGATTATAGGTTGTATAATAATCGTCAACCTCCGAAGTTGCCTTAGGGTAAGTTAGATAGCTAATTTTTTTCATTTCATGATCCATGCTAATTCCGATATCACTTAATCCAAAATAATCATATTTAACAAAATCATAGTCTTTTGAAGCTTCTAAGACAATTGGGTCGTCCCAAGTTACATCAAAATGTAGCCATTGTCCATCAACCTTAACAAGATTCCACATATGTGGTATTGGATTGCCGCTTAAATCCCCAGCATTTCCAACTACTGGAAGACACTCTATACCAAATTCAGAGCATAATAATATAAACGCCTTAGAATATCCCTCACAAACAGCTTTTCCTTCAACTAAACAATCATAAGCACTAAGTGGATTCTCCGTATTTATATCATACTCGCAATCTCTAATAATAGTATCATGAATATATTTGAGTATATCATATTCATCGCTTACCTTGCAATTATCAATAATACTTTTTATTTTGTTGTCAAGCTTTTCAAGATCCTTTTGATGTTGAGCTTTATTTTTCGTATATGCTAATTTTACAGAAACGACCTTATCTTTTCCCTTTACTGACGATATACCATAGTCTAAAGACAAATAATTTACTTTTAAATTTGTCATAGAAGCAGTCATAAGGCAATCAAATACTTCGCCCTCAGTTAAATTAAATTCTTTTAAATCAACATTCTCCTCAAAATTTCCAATAGCTGTACAAATTCTATTGTAAGCAGTCCTCTGGTTTTGATTCATGCCTGCAAGTAATCTAACAGTATTGTCAATAAGCTTTGGGTACTCTTTAATCTCAGATGTATTAGTCTGATTAGAATTTGGCTCACTATTTGTTGTAGAATTTGCTGGCTTGTTATTTATAGGCACATTGTTTTCGTCATAAAAAACATTAGGGTTATTATTTAGATTGGTGTTTATGTTACTTGAACCTATAGATGTCTCTTCATTTATCTTTTCCGAACCTACTTTATCACTAAGAGAGTTGGAATTGTTATCATTTTCTTCTTTATTCGTAATGTTGTATCTTAAAGATGTACACGAAGATAAAGAAATAGACAAGCTTAGTAAAATTGCCATAATGCTTATTATTCTTTTCTTTCCAAGCTTTAACATTTGATTTCAATTCCTTTCTCTTTATTCTTTTGTTCTGTTCTAAATTATATCTCTGTATTTTGAGCGTTTTCCTTATTTATCTTTAACGCTCTTAATTTTTGTATTTTTTTATCCTCCGATTTAATTACTGTAAACACAACGTTTTTGTATTTCACCGTAGGACTTTCATCCTTTTCAGGATATCTTCCTAATAGGTCGATAACAAATCCGCCTATCGTATCATAATCATTGTCCTCTGGATAATCAATTCCCATTTCGTCCATTGCATCGTCAAACCCAGTGGTACCGAGTAAGTCAAATGTATTTGGAGTTATCTCTTGAATTTCCTCCTCCTCATTATCATATTCATCTTGAATATTTCCAACAATAGCTTCAATGAGGTCCTCCATTGAAACAATACCAGCTGTTCCACCATACTCATCAACCACAACAGCAATTTGATTTTTGTTTAAAGTAAACTCTTTAAAAAGCTCACTACAGTAATTGGATTCTGGAACGTATTTTATTTCACGCATTATATCCGAAATTTTATATTCTTTTTCATTCCCAGCATAAGCTAGTTTTAGCAAATCCTTAGCAAATAATACACCACAAATATTATCAATAGTTTCATTGTAAACTGGTATCCTTGAAAAGCCATCCTCGGTTGCAATTTTAACCGCATCAAGTATTGGGTCGTTAAGCTCAACAGCAAGAAGCGAGGTTCTATGAGTCATAACATCCTTAACCTCTAAATCATCGAATTCAAAAATGTTGTTAATCATTTCCTTTTGACTTTCTTCAATGCCACCTGTTTCGTTAACTGCATCAACCATCATTAAAATTTCTTCTTCAGTAACCGAATCTCTTGCACCGGAACTGTCAATTCTAAAAAGCTTTAGCACTAAATTAACTAGACCAGTTGATATTAATGCAATTGGACTAAACAGCCAAAGAAAAAAGCCATATATACCGCCAATCTTATATGCAAAACTTTCAGCAAAGCC
>JAAZIT010000292.1 GCA_012800685.1 Clostridiales bacterium | reverse complement strand
GCTTTTTCAAAAGCTTTAGCTGTATCATATTCACAGTTGGTACCTGGGAACACGGGAATTAGAACTCTAGGTTTAGCAACCTTAATAGCAGGAGCAATCTTTTCGTCATTATAATAGCTGTACTCTCTTATAGAAGAGGATGGCTTTTTAATTTTAGTTGGGAAGATAGGCTCAAGCTTTGAAGACCAAAGCTCTTCGATTTCATTAAGGTCCACAGTATATTTATTTGTAACAATTTCGTATTTTTCAGTTGTTACACCAATAACTCTTTCATCTGTTTCAGCGCTTGGAACAAGCTCAACAACAAATGCGCCGTAGCAATGTCTATATAGTTCAGCACCTGACATTTCATCTGTAAATTTAAATCCAATTTTATTACCAAAGGACATTTTTGCGATAGCCTCTGAAACTCCGCCAAATGATACAGCCCATGCTGAAAGAACCTGTTGGTTGTCAATTAGCTTTTCAACCTTTTCAAATGCATTACGAACGCTTTCAAATACAGGCAATCCGTTTTCGTCATAGTCAGGTTTAATGTATATAACCTTTGAGCCAACACGCTTAAATTCTTGTGAAACAATCTTGTTGCTCTTAGAGGTTGAAACAGCAAATGAAACTAGCGTCGGAGGAACGTCAATGTTTTCAAATGTTCCAGACATTGAGTCCTTTCCACCAATTGAACCACAGCCAAGCTCAATTTGAGCCTTGTAAGCACCGAGGAGAGCAGCCATTGGCTTGCCCCAACGTGATGGGTTGTTTTGAGTTTTTTCAAAGTACTCTTGGAATGTTAACCAACAGTTTTCGTATTTACCACCAGTTGCAACAACCTTAGCTACTGATTCAACAACAGCCTGCATTGCGCCATGATATGGTGATTGTGAAGATAGGTAAGGGTTAAAGCCCCAGCCCATAATTGATGCAGTTGTAGTTTCACCCTTTAGTACAGGGATTTTTGCAGCCATAGCCTGTGTCGGAGTGCTTTGGTATTTACCACCATAAGGCATTAGGATCGTACTAGCACCAATTGTTGAGCAGAAACGTTCAACAAGTCCTTTTTGGGAACATATATTTAAGTTTGAAATCATTGATTTCCACTTTTCAGCAGAGTCCTCAATGGTTTCGTTTGTTGTTATGTTTGGCATTTCAATTTTAACAGTTGTATGCTTTTCGGCACCATTTGAATTTAAGAATTCTCTTGAAAGGTCCACAATTTGGTTTCCACTCCAGTTCATTCTTAAACGTGGTTCTTCGGTAACCATAGCAACTAAAGTTGCCTCTAGGTTTTCTTTTGCTGCCTCTGACATAAATTTTTCAACGTCGTTTTTAGATATAACAACAGCCATTCTTTCTTGTGATTCAGATATTGCAAGCTCTGTTCCGTCAAGACCGTCATACTTTTTAGGAACAAGGTCGAGATTTATAATTAAACCATCGGTAAGCTCGCCAATTGCAACAGAAACACCACCAGCACCAAAGTCATTACAACGCTTAATCATGCCTGTAACAGTTGGGTTTCTAAATAATCTTTGGATTTTTCTTTCTTCAGGAGCATTACCCTTTTGAACCTCTGCACCACAGCTTTCAAGGGAATCCATAGTGTGAGATTTTGAAGAACCAGTTGCACCGCCACAGCCATCACGTCCAGTTTTTCCACCTAGAAGAATAACAACGTCACCAGGTAACGGGGCTTCTCTTCTAACGTTTGATGCGGGAGCAGCACCGATTACAGCGCCGATTTCCATTCTTTTTGCAACATATCCAGGGTGATAAATTTCACTAACATTACCAGTAGCAAGTCCAATTTGGTTTCCGTAGGACGAGTAACCATTAGCAGCACCAACAGTAATTTTTCTTTGTGGAAGTTTTCCAGGAATTGTGTCCTCAACTGGAACAAGTGGGTTTGCGGCACCAGTTACACGCATTGCTTGATATACATATGAACGTCCAGATAGTGGGTCTCTAATTGCCCCGCCTAGGCAGGTAGCAGCACCACCAAATGGTTCAATTTCAGTTGGGTGATTGTGTGTTTCGTTTTTAAACATAAGAAGCCAATCTTCGTCCACACCATCAACATCAACCTTTATTTTTACTGAACAAGCATTAATCTCTTCACTTTCGTCAAGGTCATTTAACTTTCCGTCAGCTTTAAGCTTTTTAGCACCAATTACAGCGAGATCCATTAGAGTAATAGGCTTGTCCGTTCTTCCAGCGTAAAGTTCGTTACGAGTATTTAAATAGTCAACAAATGTATCAGTAATATATTTAGCACTGCTACTGATATCAACATGATCAATAACGGTTGAGAATGTTGTATGACGACAGTGGTCAGACCAGTATGTGTCAATCATTCTAATTTCAGTTATTGTAGGATTTCTCTTTTCAACATCCTTAAAATATGTATAACAAAACTTTATATCGTCAAGGTCCATTGCAAGTCCCATTTTATCCAAAATGTTTTTAAGATCATTTTCGTTTGAATAGATAAAGCCGTCAAGTGTTTCAACAGTTGTTGGGATATCGTATTGAACGTTTAGAGTCTCAACTCTTCTAAGTGAAGCCTCACGACTTTCAACAGGGTTAATCATATACGCTTTAATGCTTTCAAATTCTTCTTCTGAAAGCTCACCCTCAGTAATAATAATTCTAGCAGATTTAACAACAGGACGTGTTCCACCAGTTAATAGTGAAATACATTGAGCGCAAGAGTCAGCTCTCTGGTCGAATTGACCTGGAAGATACTCAATTGCAAAAATTTTGTCAGTCTTATTAATTGTAGGAAGATGTGGATAGATTATATCTACAGCAGGCTCTGAAAAAACAGTAGGCTTCGATAGATTAAAATTTTCCTGAGATAGTCCCTCCGCATCATAGCGATTGATTACACGCAAACCAGTTAGGTTTTTAAATCCTAAAGCAGATTTGATGTCTTGGAAAAGCGATTTAGCCTCAGCAGCAAACGAAGGCTTCTTTTCAACATAAATTCGATAAACAGACATAATGACAACTCCTTATATAAGAAATAAATTTTACTTTATTATTGTACCAATGCAATAATTATTTTCATACCCTATTATTTTAACACAAAAAATCGTTCTACGCAAACTTTTTAAGGGGTTTTCCCTCATAATCTTTATTTGTGTGTAATTTTCACTGAAACCTTGATGAAATTCTGTGCAACTTTCTCTTTCAAATAAAACTTTTACAGATTTCCCTATCATTTTTTGAAGAAAATCCTGTTCAGATTGTTTGCAAATTTCTGTCATTTTTCTAGCACGTTTTTCCTTTATCGATTGTGAAATTTGATTATCACGTTTAGCTGCAACAGTTCCCTCGCGCTGTGAGTATGGAAAAATGTGTGCGTGTGAAAACTTAATTTTTCTTGCAAATTCTAAAGACTGATTAAAATCCTCATCTGTTTCATCAGGGAAACCAACCATGATATCAGTTGTTATTGCACAGTTCTCAAAATTTTCTCTTAATTTATTCACTAGCTCTGTATATTCAGATATGGTGTATTTTCTATTCATTGATTTTAAAGTCCTGTCACAGCCACTTTGAAGCGACAAATGAAAGTGCGGACAAAGCTTTTTTTGTCTTGCCATACGTTTTATATCTTCATCTAGAATCATTTCTGGTTCAAGACTCCCTAGTCTAACACGCTCTATCCCATCAATTCCGCAGGCAACTTCAATTGCATCAATAAGTCTAATGTCATTATCTAAATCCTTGCCGTAGCAACAAAGATTTATTCCCACTAAAATAACCTCTTTATGTCCACTTTTAGAAAGCTCAATAATTTCATTTTTTAATATATCTAAGGATTTTGAACGAATATGTCCTCTTGCATAAGGAATAATACAATAACTGCAATATTGGTCGCAACCGTCTTGTATTTTGATATAGGCTCTTGTTTTTGTTTTAACCTCGGTATTTGACATATCCTCAAATTTTTCACCTTTTTTGTGAGGGACTATCTTTATTATTCTTTGTCTTTTTGACAAATACTCATCTAAAAGCTCTGGAATTTCTGTTTTGTTAGAAGAACCAGTTATAATATCACATTCTTCCATTTCATACGCAGCATCCTCAAAGGCTTGAGGGAAACAGCCAGTTAGAATAAGTATGCAATATGGATTTTGCTTTTTTACCTTTCTAAGAAACTGTCGGCATTTTGAATCTGAATTAGCGGTTACCGTACAAGTATTAACTAAGCAAACATCAGCTCCAATTATTTTATCGGAGGTGTCAAACCCTCTTTTCAAAAATAATTGTTTTAAATTTTCTGTTTCATATTGATTGACCTTACAGCCAAATGTGTAATAATAAATTTTCATTATAAATTTCCTTCAATTAAATCTATGTTATATATGCACAAATAAGCAATACTTTATTTGGTGGATCTGCACAAAGAACGGTGTCCGTTTTTGTTTACTTTGATTATTATACTATATTTTTTAAAAATACACAAATTTTTGTTGACATTTCAAAAGTAAGTTGTTATATTATTAATATAGAAGGAAAAATATAGTTAATTGGTTGCTTGGACAGAGTAAAACTAATTAGTTTTAAAACTTAGCTTTAGGTCGTTTTATAATGACTATAGAATAAGAAGTTATTTTATCCTTATTACTTCACTGTAACAAAAGCTGTTACAGATATAGTAATCAATAACAACAGACGGAAGTCTGATTCAAACAGGAAACTGTTATATTATTAGGAGGTTTTATTATGAAAAAAGTTAACATCATGTTGGACTCAATCGCAGCAGTAAAGGAATTCGTTGATATCGTATTTAGATACGATTTTGACGTGGATCTAACTTCAGGAAGATACGCAGTTGACGCTAAGTCAATCATGGGTATTTTTAGCTTGGATCTAACAAAGAAAATTGAACTTGTAGCTCACACAGATGACGTTGCTGATTTCTTTGAAAAGATTTCAAAATACACTGTTGACTAAGACTAATCCAAGGGTTAATTACTGTTAAATAGTATTGAGAGCCAAAACAGGCTTTAGAATCTGTTACTCGGAATTTTACAGACTGCATTTAATGCAGTCTGTTTTTTTATTTGTTATTCTCATTCATTATTTTAGTTTTGTCCTCATAGAATGTACTACCTATTTATTTTAAGGAGGAGTATGAATGAAGCTAAAAAAACTATTATCAATTGCACTAGGAACGTTAATAGCATTTAATTTAAGTATAACAGCTTTTGCAGGTGGAACAGATGTAACTGATGAAACCAATGATGCTGTTGAAGCAACTGCTGAAACTTTGCAAAGTGAGTGTACTGCTAAGTCGGTAATTATGATGGAGGCAAAAACAGGTACAACTATATTTGAAATTGAGGGAGAAAAATCTGTTCCCATGTCACATCTTGCAAAGCTAATGACAATGCTTATTGTGGCTGAAGAGGTTGATGCCCAAAGACTAAAGCTAGATGAAAAGCTTACAGTTTCAGCAAATGCAAATTCACAGGGTGGAACGCAAATATGGTTAAACGTTGGTGAAACCATTAGTGTTTTAGAACTTTTAAAGGCAATAACTATTGGAAACGCAAATGATGCTTGTATGGTTCTTGCTGAAAAAATCGGTGGAAGTGAACAGGAATTTATTTCAATGATGAACCAAAAAGCAGTTGAATTAGGGATGGAAAGAACTCATTTTGAAGATGTTACTGGAATGTCAGATGGCACAATTTCAACTGCAAGAGACATAGGGATTTTGGCGGTAGAAATAACAAAGTATGAATTTATAAACGAATATACTTGTACTTGGATGGATTATGTAAGAGGGGAACAGGTAGAGCTTGTTAACACAAATCGTCTAATAAGAAGCTATAATGGTATAACAGGAATGAAAGCATGTTCGTCTGATACAGCTGGAAACTGTTTAGTTGCAACAGCAAAGCGAGGAGAAATGACTCTTATTTGTGTCATTTTGGACAGCCAAACAAAAGACACAAGATTCGATGAGGGTAAAAAAATACTTAATCATGGATTTGCTGCATACGAGCTTTACACACCTAAGCTTTCAAAAGAGATAATGAGCAAGGTTAGCGTTCATAATGGAAAAGAGCTAAAGGTATCTCTAAAGGCTGAAAAGGAAGCAACAATAATTATTCCAAAAGGCTCTTCGTCAAACATTAAAGTTGTCTTTGAAAAGGAAGAAGTATTACAAGCTCCAGTGAAGGCGGGTTCAAAGGTTGGATATGTCCGATTAGTTGATCCTGAGGGCGTAATTTTTGAAAGTGATCTAGTTGCAGAGAAGAAAGTTGAAAAAATGACTTTTGGAACTGCGTTTAAAAGATTGTGGACAAATATGCTGAAACTTTGCTAACAATTTTGGTGTAAATGTACAAAAGTGAATTAGTAATATAAAACGACTTGAAAAAACATCAGATTTATAGTAAAATATGAGTAGATAAAGCGACTATTTTCTAGCCGTGGGAAAGGAATTGAATTTATTTGCCAATTAAACTAAATACTAAGTATCTTGAAAGTTTTATCGCAGCTGATGAAATGGAAGGTATTAAAGCTCAAGTAACATGTGCACATCAGGTTTTGACAAACAGAAGTGGCTTGGGTAATGATTTTTTAGGATGGGTTGACCTTCCAGTTGATTATGACAAAGAGGAATTTGCAAGAATTAAGGCTGCTGCTAAAAGAATTAAAGAGAAGGCAGATATTCTAATAGTTATTGGAATTGGAGGTTCTTATTTAGGCGCAAGGGCGGCGATTGATCTTCTTCAATCACCATTTTATAATAATCTGAAAAAAGACACACCTGATATCTATTATGTTGGTAATAATATTAGCCCAACTTATTTGAATGAGATTATTTCAATTTGTGAGGGTAAGGATATTTGTGTTAACATTATTTCAAAATCAGGAACAACTACTGAACCAGCACTTGCTTTTAGAATATTTAAAAAACTTCTTGAAGATAAGTATGGTAAGGAAGAAGCTAAAACAAGAATTTTTGCAACAACTG
>JAAZIT010000291.1 GCA_012800685.1 Clostridiales bacterium | reverse complement strand
TGTACAACTGCAACTATTCAATATATTTGTGATAAGGTTGCATTAATTGGACACGTTGCTACTATACCACAAGAACGTGGGAAATTTCACGCAAGAAAGCTCCTTTACTGGGTGGGTGAAAAGCTTGATAAAGATGGATACAAGGTAAAACTTTTTGCTAGAAGCAATAGAGTAACATATTATGAAGAAATTGGGTTCAGAGAGGGCTCTGTTGACCTAGTTTTTGAAAGGAAATAAAATATTAATGAAAAATCTCTTTGATATAAGTCCTCATTTATTAGAGGTGGCAGAAAAAGCTGAAAGCCTTTGTACAGAGGCTTTTGCTGAAATTGATAAGATAGCCTATTTCAACGGACAAAAAGTTCTAAAGGCTTTTATTGACAATAGGGTTAGCGAAACCTGTATGAAGGGTACAACTGGCTACGGCTATGGTGATTTGGGTAGAGATACGATTGATAAAGTTTATGCCCAAGCCTTTGGTGGAGAGGACGCTATTGTCCGACACACCTTTGTAAATGGAACTCACACACTTTCAACGGCTCTATTTGGGGTGTTAAGACCTGGTGACAAGTTACTAGCCTTAACAGGTAAACCTTATGATACACTTGAAGAAGTGATAGGCATAAGAGGTGTAAAGGGAAGTGGTTCACTCGTTGACTTTGGTGTCGAATACTGTCAAGTTGATTTACTTGACGAGACTTCCCCTGATTTTGAGAAGATTTTTGAAGAATCTAAAACCGCTAAGGTTGCTTATATACAGCGTTCTAGGGGCTATTCTTTAAGACCATCATTTAGTGTTGATGTTATATCTAAAATGGCTGAAACGGCAAGAAATGCCAACCCAAATATTATAGTAATGGTGGATAACTGTTACGGTGAATTTGTGGAAAGTAAAGAGCCTTTACAGTGTGGCGCTGACTTAATAATGGGTTCACTAATTAAAAACCCTGGTGGCGCAATTGCATCAACTGGAGGATATATTGCAGGTAAAGCTGATTTGGTTGAAAAGTGTGCCGATAGACTCACTTGTGTTGGCATGGGTAAAGAGGTAGGATGTTCACTTAATCAAAACAGAGAGACTTTATTGGGCTTTTTTATGGCTCCAGAAATTGTAGCAAATGCTGTTAAAACTTCAGTATTTGCGTGTAATTTTTACACTCTTCTTGGTTTTGAAACTTTTCCAAAGCCAAATGAAAAAAGAACAGATATAATTGCTTCAATACTTTTAAACAATGAAGAAAATATTGTGGCTTTTTGTCAAGGTATTCAAAAAGGTTCACCAGTCGATAGCTACGTTTCACCCGAAGCGTGGGAAATGCCTGGATATGATAGCAAGGTTATTATGGCGGCAGGAGCCTTTACTATGGGTGCTTCAATAGAGCTTTCAGCAGATGCTCCAATTAGAGAGCCATATGCGGCATGGTTACAAGGTGGAATTACATATTCAAGTGGTAAAACAGGTGTTATTTTAGCAGCACAAGAGATGATCAACCGAAACTTATTATAATTTGGGGGTAAGAAAATGTCAGATTTATATTCACTAACACTTTTAGACATCATTAAGGAGTTTAAATTAGAGACTCTTTACACACCAGCAGACCCTGCAACAATTAGCATTACCGACAACGATGTGAATCGCCCAGGCTTACAACTTATGGGGTTTTATGAGTATTTTAACGCAGAGCGTATTCAAGTTTGTGGAAACATGGAATTTGCGTACATGGCGTCTATTAGCGCTGATGTAAGACGTGCAAGACTTGATAAGCTATGTGCAACAAAAATTCCACTTTTAGTTGTAGCAAGAGGTCATGAGTTTTATCCTGAAATGCTTGAAATAGCTGAGAAACATAGCGTTCCTTTTGTTAGAACTGAATTGTCAACTGGTGAATTTATTGCTTCACTCATTGCATATCTTAATTTACAGCTTGCTCCAAGAATTACACGTCACGGTGTTTTAATAGAGGTTTATGGTGAGGGTGTTTTAATTGTTGGTGATAGTGGTGTTGGAAAATCAGAATCAGCTATTGAGTTAGTTAAGCGTGGGCATAGACTTGTTGCTGATGACGCTGTTGAAATTAAAAGGGTGTCGAGTATAAGCTTAGTTGGTTCTTCACCTGATAATATCCGACATTTCTTAGAGCTTCGTGGTATTGGTATTATTAATACACGTCGTTTGTTTGGTGTTGGTGCTGTTAAAGTTACTGAAAAGATTGATTTAATAGTTGGACTTGAAAATTGGGACAGCGAAAAGGTTTATGATAGAATGGGTGTTGATGACGAATACACCTCTATACTAGGAGTAAGAATACCAAGCTTAACTATACCAGTTAAGCCAGGTCGTAACCTAGCAATCATTATCGAGGTTGCTGCAATGAACAATCGTCAGAAAAAGATGGGATATAATGCGGCAGAAGAGCTACTAAGTAATTTAGGTCTTCAAATGGATAAAAAGGACAAGGTTAAAAACTGGGATGAATTCTAATTTATCATAGTTAATTTTTTTAAGCATATAATTTATATATAATTTTAAAGTAAGGAAAGAACTATGGTAGATAACATTAAACGATTAGTAGATAAGGCAAAAGAATATGGTTGTGAAATAAAAACAAATGAACCCTTGTCATTGCATACGACATTTAAAATAGGTGGGCCATGCAAGGCTTTAATAATACCAAAATCATCTGAGAGTATATCTGGGCTTATAAAGCTTTCAAACAACCTTAGCGTTAAATATATGATTATTGGCAATGGCTCTAATCTATTATTTGATGATAAGGGCTATAATGGTGTGATTTTTAAAATCGGCAACGCAATGCAAGATATTAAACTTATTGATGACAACACTATAAAAGCTGATGCAGGTGCAACCCTCACAAAGCTAAGCATATTTGCAGCAGAACATAATTTATCAGGTTTGGAATTTTCATATGGAATTCCAGGCACTATTGGTGGTGCAGTATATATGAATGCTGGAGCTTATGGTGGCGAAATTAAAGATGTTATTGTGTCATGTACTGCTGTGAATAATGTGGGGGACATTATTGAATTTAAAAAAGAAGAAATGAAGCTTTCATATCGCCACAGTCTTTTTCAGCAAAAGGATAATTACATAATTATTTCTGCTACATTTAAATTAGCTGACGGAGAAAAAGATGATATAAAATCCCTTATGAGCAATTTAATGTTTAAAAGAAAAGATAAACAGCCTCTTGAATATCCAAATGCTGGCTCAACCTTTAAACGTCCTGAGGGACAGTTTGCAGGAAAGTTAATTCAAGATTGTGGTCTAAAAGGATATTCCGTAGGAGACGCTCAAGTGTCAGAAAAGCATAGTGGCTTTGTCATTAATAAAGGTAAAGCGACTTATAATGATGTTACGAAGCTGATTTCTGATGTTCAAAATATAGTAAAAGCCGAGACAGGTTATTTTTTAGAATGTGAAGTAAAAATTATTAAATATGATTAAGTTTTGTTAGGGAGTGATATTAATGCAATTTGTAATTGTAACTGGTATGTCTGGATCTGGAAAATCAAGTGCTATGAATGTTCTTGAGGATATTG